>UNSK01000026.1 GCA_900552525.1 Candidatus Gastranaerophilales bacterium
AGTTTATTAGGGCTTTTAAGCGAGGTGTTAACATGAAAATTAACACCAATCTATCAAGCTTAATAGTGCAATCCAGCTTAAAGGCATCAACCAACGGATTAAATACAGCAATCGAACGTATGACAACTGGTTTTAAGATAAATCATGCGAAAGATAATGCTGCAAATTATTCAATTAATACAAAGTTATCAAGTAAGATTAGTGCATATCAGGTAGCTGAAGATAATGCAATGATGGGCTTAGAGCTTGTTCAAACCGCTTCTAAGAGTTTGTCGACTATGTCAAATCTAGGCTTAAGGTTAATGAATCTTGCTGTGTTAGCGGCAAATGGAACTAGTGCATCAAGTTCAATAGCAGCTTTGAATAAAGAAGCTGAACAATTAATCCGTGAAATTTATCGGGAAAAAAGTAACTGTAAGTATAATAACATTGCGCTTTGGGGTGATGAAGTAAACTTTCACAATGATGCAATGGACTTAAAACTAAATTCACAGGGCTTTTTGAAGGAAGTCAAAGTTCGTGATACATCTTCTATGACAGCGTTATCATCAGTGGATTCAAATACGGTAATCTCAAACGGTGCGTATAAAATTTCGAGTGTCGGGGAATTGGCAAAATTGGCAGAAATGGTAAATGCAGGGAAGGTTACAGGGGGAGAATTTGTTCTGGCAGCTGATATTGATTTGAGTATATATTCTTCAGGTGCAGGTTGGACACCGATTGGTTCAGGAGATAATCCATTCCAAGTAAGTTTTGATGGAAACGGACATACGATTTCTAATCTGTATATTAATAGTGGAGACGGTGGTAAAGGATTATTTGGTAAAATTGCAAGTGGTTCAGAGGTGAAAAATCTCAGATTAGCAGATATATATATGCGAGCCTCTTGGAGTAGCGGTGCTATCTGCTCATCCATAGCTTCTGGCGGAATTGTTACAAATTGCAGCGTAGAGGGTGGAACAATGGTGGATAGCTCAAACGGTGCATACTATGGCGGTATAGCAAGCTCATGCGAAAAAGGAGGCATTTCTTATTGTTATACAGATTTAGATATTGATGTTCGGCAATTTGCTGGAGGTATTGTTGGACAAGGATATGCAGAATATTGCCTTTCAAATGCGACAATAACCAGGGCTGGTGCTGCTGGCGGTATTTGCGGACGTGGCGGCTATGTAACAAATAGTGCTTTTTCTGGCAGGATTGTAAGCGACGATGGCTCTATCGGCGGTATCATCGGGGAATGGGGTTCTGCTACTGATTGTTATTTTAGTGGAACAATAAGCGGAACGTACAATGTTGGCGGAATTATCGGAACAGAGCGTTGGGGACACAATATGTCCAACAACTATGTTGCCGGAAGTGTGCAAGGAACTAATAATACAGGGATATTTGTTGGAAGTCTGTCTTCTAATATATCTTTGACAAATTCTTATTATGATTCAAGCAAGGTTGCTGGTTTGCCTGTATGTGGACTTGGTAATTTCAAAGAGTGCGATGTTGTTGATACATTTGCTTTTGCAAACTGGGATTTTCAAGTTGGTATAAATTCTACAGATTCTTCAATATTGAACTATACAATGCACATGGAAAATTTAGGCCTGTATGATATTTTAAATTCAGGGCTCAATTCTCCGAATTCTTTAGCTGTAATAGATAATTTTTTGAGCATAATTGAAAACGAACAGACCAAAATCGGTGCAATAGAAAACCGGCTTGAAAGTGCGTTAGAACAGATTGGAGTTGCGTATGATAATTTAGTATCAACCCGGTCAACCATTCTCGATGCAGATATTGCAGAAGAAAGCAGTGCTTATATTAGAAACCAAATTTTGCAGCAAGCTGCTATGACGCTTATGGCTACGGCAAACCAAACACCAGCTATAGCATTGCAGTTATTATAATTCTGCGTCACTGCGTTCGTTCACGCAAAAAAAAGCTATGAACTTTTTATCGTGCATAGCTGTTGATTAGGGATATGTGTATCGTCGTTTTTTAAGGAGTATAGTTATATATTAGCAGTATATTTTTTAAATAAAATCATTAGAATGTATGATTTTGTAATGAATCTTAACAATTATTTTAGATAAGCTTTAAATAGGATAGCCGGGCTAATACTATGTGAGTACGCCTGCTTGGCATTTATATTATTGAAAAAAGATTATTATATATTAGAATTAGTAGTGTAGATTAGACGGGAGCATAATTGTATGAATATAGATAAAAAGAAATTAACAGTACAGATTCTTGCACTCATCGGACTTGCGTTATCGATAAAACTTGCATGCATCTATTATGTTGCTAATTATGAAAAATATGCATTATCAAGCTTTTGTTCTATAAGTGAGTTTGTTGATTGTGACGGAGCCGCAAGATCAACAGTATCACAGTTCTGGGGAATACCCCTTGCTTATTGGGGGATATTCTTTTATATAACAATACTTTTCTTAACTATTGTTGATAAATTAAAAGGAATTAGATTTTTAAAATTTCTAGAAGTCTTTAAAAATCCAATGTCTTATATAGCAGTTCTTGGTACTATCGCATTTACAGTATCAATGGTACTGGCCGGTCTGAGTATCTTTAAAATACATAAGCTGTGTATTTTATGCGTGATAACATATTTTATTGATTTAATTATTGCACTGGTCGCATTTTCTAGAAATTCTATCATAGATACTTTCAGGGACTTTATTGATGGTGCAAAAAAATATACAAAAACCTTTATTGTACTTGTGATTTTAGCCGCTTCATTCTTGTGCTACAGCGGACTGACATATAATTTTGTTCCTCATATCAAGAGAAGCAAATCAATCATGAAGTATCGTAAAATGACTTATAATCCATACAGAGTTAACGGTAACCAGCTCGGACCAGAGAATGCTTCTGTTGTTGTAGAACTTTATTCCGACTTTGTGTGCCCTCTATGTTATATTCATAATATAATGCTGCATCAGGCAGTGAGCGAGTTTTCAAATGTAAAAGTTGTACACCACAACTTCCCGTTTGATAAAGAATGCAACCCATATATAAGCGTGAATATGCACCCGGGAGCATGCTTTATGTCAAAAGCCGCAATAGCAGCAAGAAATCAGGGAAATTACTGGGGAATGAGTTCTATGCTATATGAAAATCAGCCATATAATGAGGCGGACGTATGGAAAATTGCTTCCGAACTAGGTTTAAATGCTGAAAAGTTACAGCAGGACATGAATTCTCAAAATACAATGGATGAAATAGAAACCGAGTTGAAAAAAGCTCAAGACCTCGGCCTTGATGCTACACCAACAATGTTTGTAAATGGAGAAAAAATTGTCGGTGTCAAACCTTATTATGAGCTAAAGGAAATTTTGGTTAAGCATGGTGCAAAAAAATAACAAAATATTAATACATGCATGCTGCGGAATTTGTTCAGGATATCCCATTTCTTTACTTAAGGAGATGGGATATGAACCTGTTGTATATTTTTGTAATCCAAATCTTGATACAAAAGAAGAATTTGAAAGACGTTTAGAAGCTCAAAAAATTGTGTGTATGTATCACTGGGTTGATTTAATTATAGAAGAGTACCGGCATGAAGATTTTTTGCGAGTTGCTAACGGACTTGAAAATGAGCCGGAACGGGGCAGACGCTGTGATGAGTGTATAAAACTGAGATTAAAACAAGCAGCCCAAAAAGCTAAAGAGCTGGGTATAGGGTATTTTACAACTTCGCTTGTAATTAGTCCGCATAAGAACTTTTCTAAAATTACAGAGATTGCAAAATCTGTAGCAGGTGATTTGGAGTATATTGCAATAGATTTTAAGAAAAAAGACGGATTCTTAAAAACGAATACTCTTTCAAAGAAATTGGGTATATATCGCCAGAATTACTGCGGGTGTGAGTTTTCGAAAGGGCATTTGGATAAAGAGGAGATTAAGGATGGAGTGTAAGAGAGAAGAGAATTTATTGGAATGTACTTGCTCTGCAACAAAATGCGGCAACAGGGGAATTTGCTGCGAATGCGTAAGACATCATAGAGAAGCCGGCCAGATTCCGGGCTGCTTCTTTCCCAAGAGCGCAGAATTAAAACACGACAGAAGCATAGAATACTTTATTGAAGTGTATTCAAAACTGAAATAATAATTATAAACCGGTTTTAGAATCAAGGTTCAACTGCTTGGAAATTGCAAGAACAGAACATATTTCGTTTGCCATATCAATGAATGTTGAAAACGTGGTTTCCTTTGTGATACTTCCCATCTGGAACATGTCTTTGTCTACTTGTATAAGTACTATTAGTTCTTCGCCTGTAAACTCTGCTCTGATGTTTTTTGCTTTAAAAGATGTTTTTAGGTTTTCAAACCTTTTCATAAATAATGTTGTAAGAAGATAACGTGCTTCAACTTGATTTGTTGAATATGTATCAAATCTCTTTTCAAACTCAATGTCCTCAAGTACTATTTTTTGAAAAGGTTTAATCTTGTTTTTAGGCTTAAATGCATATTGCTTTTCAAAAATCACTGTGTGCGCCTTGATGCGTTTTGGTATTTTGAAACGCAGTATTACGCTTCTGGAATTCTCTACAGCTTTTTTTGCACGGCTGATAAGGACAATTGGACCAATGATAATTGTAAGCAAAATCCCTAGAATTAACCAAGTAATTATCCACATCTGGTTCAAGACAGCAGAAATAATTATAAGCGCAATTACTCCAAATGGAATAAGCTGCACAGCAAATACACCTGTCGCTACAGTGCTGATATTATTTAGTCCAACTCCCAATTTTGTTTCAATTATATCTGTCGGCACATCAAGTTCATGTCCGTAAATTATATCGTCAAAAGTTTTAATGCAGGATTGTGCAAATATCTCAAGTTTATCGAGTTGCAGGTTGTAGTTTTGCGGGCTTCCAGCCGTGTCATTATATTTATGCCATTTTAAATTACTTTCAAATATCTGGAGAAATTTTGGCATAAGCTGGCGTTTTAAAATCATTTCATAGTCGTCTTCAATATCCAAATAATATGTTGTTTGCCCTGCAACTGTAACTTTTTTTATTTTTTTGTTTTTAGAAAAGGCACAATATGATATTAGTATAATACCTGATATAATGGATAGTAGTATAAGGTATGGAAAAATAAAACTGCCTAAAAAACCAAGCAGAGTTGTTATTATACAGGTATGTTGAAGAAGAACCGGCAGCATATCTTCTTTTCTTTCTTTTTCATATTTTTTTAGTAGTGGTTCAACTTCTTGTTTAAAAAATTTTTTAATTTCTTGATATAATTCAGCTCTGTCTTTCATAATATAACCTTATCAGTATGTAAAATATCTGTCAAAATCAACATCCTCAAAGTTGCAGAGCAGATGAAAAATATCATCATCGTCATCCAATCTCTGAAAATTATATTCGTCAAAGAGCCAGTACTTAGGGTTAATGCCTTTTACTCTAACTATATTTTTGTCCTTTAATATCTGTAGTTTCTTTTTAACTTCGTCCAGCGGCAGATTTACAAGCTTAGCAAGCTCAACGGCAGTAATACCGTCTTCGTGGCTGTATTTTTCCGGGGTAAGGAACATGAGTTCCAGCCCTACCATTTTTAAATTTTTATCTTCAGCTTCCGAACTCATGCACTCATTATAACACTGTTATATCAATTAATCAATTTTGAAGTGTTTATAAAAGAGGGTGACTTTTTAGTCACCCTCTGAAGATTTTTACAAACCTGATTTTTTATTATTCATCAGAGCTTTTTGAATTCTTTCTTCACCGGTCAGAAAGTAATCAGAAGTTGCTAATAAGAGCGGATCCGTATCTTCTGATTGCCAGTTTGTGCCGAAAGCACTTTCGCCTTCTGCGAGTTCTTCTTTAACTTTTGTGACCAGAAGTTCTGCTAAATCCTGAATAGTGCAGTCTGACGAAAGAATTGTATCAGGATATGTTTCCGGCATTGATTCGTGATATTTTGCCTGGATGCCTTCTCGTACGGCTTCTGTGATATAATAATTCAAATATTTATCGACATTTACTTCGTCATACTCATAACCGTTTGCTTCCATTTGTTCTTTTATGTATGCCTTTAATTGCGGTTTCATTTGTTCAAGGTTAGAGTATATTTTTGCGGAGCTTGTATTTGTTGAAAAATTACCCCAGAGATTTTTACTGTTGAGAGCCGTATCTATATCCATGTAATCCCAATCAGTTGTCATAGAAGCAATAGTCGTACCGGCATCAGTCATTACGTTGTAATCAAATCCGCTGCCGTCAATTTTTTCAGGATCTTTGTCAAATTCTATATCCTGCATATCCGCTTTCATAGCTTTTTCTTCGTCAGACAGCAGGTAATCGGCTGTATTCAAAAGGTTATCTGTTATATTCATCGGAGCAAGCGGGTCTGTTTGCAAATGTTCTTTTAGTTTTGCATTAACCTCTTCAACAAGTTTATTAATGTCATAATTTTCAAAATTTGTAAGATTTCCTGCGACTTCAGTAATTACCGAGTCGATAAAAGTGTCAATTTCTCTGTCGGTAAATACATCAAGTGTTGTTTCCGCATAAATATCATTGTCAAAGATATCAGAGAGTGTTTGTTTGAAAGTATCTTTTTGGGCTGCTAAATCATCGTATACATTATTAATTGCTGTATCGTTCTTGGTATCATTTGTAGCAGCTGTATTGAGTTCTTTTTGCAAATCTGTTAAGCCCATAAGATGAATTTGTGCAGCAGTCATTCCGCCGCCTTTGGAAGCTTCTTCTCTGATTTTATCAATACTGCCTACAAGCTCTTGTGCAGAATAGCCTGTTATAGAATGCTCTTGCAAGAATTGTTCTGCAACTTTTTCTTTAAGTGTATTAGCAAAATCATTTAAAAGCGTTTTTCGACGCTGCGCACCGGTCATTGGAGTGCCGGTATTGTATATTTCCCGAATTTTGTCATAAATATCTTCAGGGTTTACATCTTTTATATTATGGTTATCAAGGAATTGAGTAATGGCTGACATTGAATAATTATCCTCGTTAAGTTCCGGGAGTAATAATTCACTAAGGTCATTGCGTATGCTTGTCATATTGGCGTACAAATCATTCAATTCGTCATAAGAAACAACTTCTGTTAATTGTGCATTTTCGACTGCGGCATTTAATTTTGTAATCAATTGTTCAAAAAGGGCCTTAGTTTCAACCTGTATAGGTGCATTGTCATAGGGCTGAGTCCATTTTACTTCTTTTACAGTTTCCGCAACAGTTTGTTCATATATGGTATTAAAGACATCATCACTCAGTTTATCACCGTACTGACTTTTTAATTGTTCTTTATATCCGTTAAGAATAATTGCTGTAGATGTATTTTTTGTAATAGGCAGTGTTTTTATATAAGTTCCAAACGCGGAACAATCGACTTTGATTCCATCCACTTCAACAATTGAGTCACTATTTGTAGTACTGTTACTCTTATCCGTTTCTTCTACATTGGTGGTTTTATCACTTTCAGCATTATTAAAGATTTCATACGTTTTGTTTATTGAATTATCTATTTTTTCCATGACTGTGTCAATTAATAATGCTAATAGTTGATCTTCCGACGAAACATTTTGACCGTTAATTTGAATATCTGGTTTCATCTCATATTTTTTTGTTTCGCTATTCCATTCAAAATATTTATCAATATCTGTTTTTGTAAATCCTTTTTGCAATAATTTAGTCATCTCTTGCACTTGATAAGCTTTTAATTTAAAAGAATCATCTAAAATAATAGTTGGCTGATTATTTGTACTTGTAGTTTCTTGTTTGTTTTGTTCTTCTTTTTCTTCAACTTCTGCTGGTTCTACCTTTTTCTTTAAAATAAGCTGCGGCTGTACCAGTTTGTGATTACTAATAAAAGTCATTTTGGCTCCTTTCTTAAACGTAACGTTTTATACAAAATGTTATGTTTAAGAAAATTACGCAGAAATAAAGCATTACAAGAAAAAATACATATTAAAGTAAAAAAATAATTAAAATCTCAATGGCTAAAAAAGCAAATATAACAAGATTTTAGCAACTAAGATAACAATATGTATAAAATGTTCTACTTTTTATTACGGCATATTTTTTGTAAACTTTAATCTTTTTATATATATCGTTACAAAAATTTACAATATAATGGAAGCTCTATATATTTGAAAATATAAATAGTCTTGAAATATAATATAGATATGGAAAAAGGTTTACAAAATACAAAAAATGCTATAATTTGGCTGTGTTTGGCGCATTTATTTGCGGATGTATACAGCGGTTTTTTAAATCCAATTATGCCTTTTATTGCAGCAAAACTCGGGTTTTCAATGGCAGTTGCTACTATTATTATTAGTATTTCACACATTTGTTCATCAATGCTTCAGCCTATATTTGGCTTTTTTGCAGACAATATTTTGAAGCGATTTTTTATATTCTGGGGGGTAATACTGGCGTCACTGTTTATTCCATTGACCCCTGCTGCACCGAATGTATTTATACTTCTTATCTTTATGATATTAGGCAGTTTGGGCGGAAGCTTTTTCCATCCTCAGGCAATGGGGTTTATAAATTACTTCTCCGGTAAAGATTGTTCAAATACAATGGGTATTTTTATGAGCATGGGCTCGCTAGGGTTTGCATTCGGCCCTCTTATGGCAACATGGATAACCCAGTTTTTGGGGCTCGATGTTGTTTCTTATACTTCTCTATTTGGGCTTGCTTTAGCGTTTATGATGTTTATATTTGTACCAAAGCTTTCTAGAATAGAGAAGCAGCCTGAACACAAGGATTTTATTATCTCTTTTAAAGAAATTCTTGGCTGTCGTCAAATGAACTACTTGATGTTAGTTGCAATGATGAAATCTCTTATAACCAGTAGCTCCTGTATATTACTTCCATTCTTATGGAAATCAATGGGATATTCGCCTATTTATATAGGTTTTGCTTTATTCTTATTTGTATTTGCCGGAGCATTAGGTTCATTTTTAAGCCCTAAAGCTGAAAGAATATTTGGTTCAAAACCTGTAGTCTATTTTTCTATGTGGGCAACTTTCCCAATGATGTTAATTTTCGGATTAATTTATAAAACACAGCCGGTTTTGTCTATACTAGTATTTTTTATAATAGGTTTTACAACAATGCTTGCACAGCCTGTCACTATGGTTTGGGCACAAAGGACGCTGCCGAAGTATAAAAGTATTGTGGCCGGGTTTATCAATGGTTTTTGTGTGGGTACGGTAGCGCTTTGTATGTCGGTTTTAGGGGCTGTTGCACAAAAATTTGGCATTATGAATGTTTTGATTATTCTAAGTACTGTGCCTGCAATGGCATCTTATTTTGTAAAATTCCTTAAAGAGGTGAAATAATTTTGTATTTTGCTTTGCCTATTTCCCCCTTTCTGGTATAATATTTTAGAGCTTATGAAGGATTTGATTAAGAATATAATATATAATCTAAAAAATATGAAGAGGCTGGATAAATACATCCTTAAGCAGGTAATTGAGATGTTTATTATGGGTGTACTTGTTTTTACCTCAATCATTTTTGCTTCCGATACTTTTATAACTCTTATCAAACAAATTTCAATGTACGGCATTCCTTTTAAGTATGCAATTCTTATGATTATTCTTCACCTTCCGGAAGTTTTTGTGATGACAATTCCAATGGGAGTATTGCTTGCAACAGTAATGACGTTGAACGGCTTGAGTTTGAGTTCAGAGATAACTGTAATGAGAGCGTGCGGAATCGGGTTGAACCGTATCGCTAAACCAATATTTATTTTTGCGATTGTTATGGCTTGTATAAGCTTTGTTATTAATGAAACTGTTGTACCTTTTTCAACAAGATTATCAACAAAGCTGGCGGGTGTGGCTTTTAGTCAGAAAAATGTTCCGGAAGGTAAACAGAACTTTACTTTTAAAGAAACAAAAGAAGGCGGTTTGCTTAAACGTTTATTCTATGTTGGTGACTGCACAGATTCAAAACTGCATAATATAACTGTTTTAGATGCTTCTAAGGAAGGAACAATACAAGTGCTTCAAGCAAGAGAAGGCGCTACAACACCTGGTGGATGGATATTCCAAAAAGGTGCTATTTATACGGTTACAGATAGTGGAAAAACACTTGATACAACTCTTTTTGAACATACTAATATTAAATTTGGAATGGATTTGACAAAAGAATTAGATAAGAATCTTGCAAACCAGCATAATTTCATTCAGCTCTGCAGTGTTCTTGCTAAGTCAGATATTCCGGATAAACACATTTTGAAAATAAGCTTATTTGATAAAATAGCATTACCGCTTACCACTATAGTACTTGTATTGATAGGTGTTCCGTTAGCGATAACTCCTCCGAGAGTAAGGTATAATAGAGGGTTTTTGTTTAGTATTCTGATTATTTTTGCTTATTACTTAATCAGAGCTCTGTCAATATCTTTTGGAGAAGCCGGATCATTAACACCTATGCTCGCAGCGTTTATGCCTGATATAATATTGTCACTCGCAGGTGCGGGATTGTACTATCGAAAAGTTTATACAATCTGTTAAAGAGGGTTATGGTAAATGCAAAAAATGCGTTTAATAGGCACTGCAATAGCCTTATTAATATTATTGTTTACAATGTTTCCAATTCCATCAATTGTTATTTCAGTGGTATTTATATTTTCTTATGTATGCTTTACATATTTCTCTAAGAAAAACGTTGTAGACAGCGGTACTACTAGTAGACGAAAGGCTGCTCTATATGCAGCAAAAGCTTTTCTTGGTCATTATGACGATATATGGAGTAATCTTAAACTTTCTAATCAGTACTGCTATATTAGTATGATTGATGAAATGACTATAATAGGTGTGGAAAAGAAACCTGATGGCGGAGATTACAGGACGTTTAAGGTTGTGAAATCAAATGTTCATGATTGGATTGAACTCTGGAATATGTTTTGTATAAATTTTAGCTACAACAAGACTTATGATGGCCTGATAGAAGATTGCAGGCGTTATAATCTTGTAGTTGATGAAAAAATTATGGAAATGCCTGAAAAACAAAATATTATTCCGGCAAAGATTAAACCGGAATCCGGAAATTTAGTTGACATCAACAATGCTTCTGAAGAAGAAATTGCAGCTTTACCAGGTATTAGCGTAATCATGGCTAAGAAATCCATAAAAAAAAGAGAAGAAATTGACGGTTTTAAAAATATCAATGAGTTTTTTGCATTCTTAAAGATAAAACCCCATATGCAGGATCAGCTTATAAATTTAATATGTGTGAATAAAATTAAAAATACGGGTAAAATTGAACGATTCCAGGAAAGAAAAGTTGATTTATGAAGCTTAGAGTTTTCAATATTCTCAAAAAGACTAAAGTTGAAGGCCCGGGTACACGTTATTGCATATGGGTTCAAGGGTGTTCAAGGCATTGCAAAGGATGTCAGGCTGTTCATACTTGGCCGCATAGCGGCGGTAAATTAATTGAGGTAAAAGAAATTATCGCCGATATAGCTGCGCAAAAAGATATTGAGGGAGTGACTTTTCTGGGAGGAGAACCCTTTGAACAGCCGGAGGCATTGGGGATAATCGCAGAAAATGTAAGAAAAGCCGGTTTGAGTGTGCTGTGTTTTACCGGAGCTTTAATTGAAGATTTGAGGGTAAATCCTTTAAATAAAAAATTGTTGAATAATATTGACCTGCTTATAGACGGAGAGTTTATGATTGATAAGATTGATTACTCGCGTCCCTGGTGCGGTTCTTCTAATCAAAGATATCATTTTTTAACCAGCAGATACAATGACGAAATTTTTGCAAAGTATAAAAACAAAGTTGAGGTAAATATTTCTAAATCCGGGGTTATTTTTATGAATGGAATGGGAAACTTTGATGAGATACTGCAAAAGATTGATTTAGTAATGCTTAAAAAGTGATATAAAGAGATAATGATAGTGAGGGTATAATGAGCGCATACAAATTATCAAACCTTATAAGAGCAAGATTTCCTGTTATATACATAACAACTTTTGAAGAGGACAGAGTTACAAAGTATATTAAATCTGTTGTTACAGATGTTAAGCAGGTAAAGTTTGCACGTGAAGTTTTTACATGGACACAAACTAACGGACTTTACAACACAACAACCTCAAAGACTGTAAATGATACAGCTTGCCCTTGTAAGATGCTTGAATTTATTCGCAGATATGAAAAAGATGCGGTATTTATAATCTATGATTTTTATGTCAATTTCGGGCCTAAAAATAGGACTCCGGATTATAACGTTATTAGAAAAATGCGCGACATAATTCCGGATTTGAAGCTGGGGGCTGTGAGAAAAACTATTTTTTTAGTAGCGCCTGAACTTCTAATCCCAGAAGCTTTGCAAAAGGAAATTACAATTTTTGACTTTCCGCTTCCGACGTTAAAGGAAGTTAGAAATAAGTTTGATGGAATGCTGAAACAAAATACAGGAGTGGAGGCCTCTATGTCAGAGGATGATAAAGATAGACTCTGTAAAGCTGCATTGGGGCTGACACTTCAAGAAGCAGAAAGTGCATTTGCTCTTGCAATGGTTAATGATGGCAAGATTGATATTAAAGATTTACCTGTGATTTTGCAGGAAAAGGTTCAAGTTATTAAGAAAACCGGCATACTAGAGTTCATTCAGTCCGATTACTCAATAAAAGATATCGGGGGACTGGATAATTTGAAAAACTGGCTTTTGAAGCGTAATAATTCGTGGTCAGAGCAGGCAAAAAAATATTGTATACCTGCACCAAAAGGTGTTCTTGTAACCGGCGTTCCCGGGTGTGGTAAGAGTTTGACTGCAAAAGCAATGAGCACAATCTGGCAGCTCCCGCTATTGAAACTTGATTTTGGAAAAGTCTTCTCTGGACTTGTAGGAAGTTCTGAAGAAAATATGCGCAGAGCTCTTGCAACTGCAGAAGCGGTAGCACCTTCTATTCTATGGATTGATGAAATTGAAAAAGGTTTAAGCGGCTTAGGTTCTAATGGTGATAGCGGCGTTTCTTCACGAATTTTCGGACAATTTTTAACATGGATGCAGGAAAAAGAAGCGCCTGTATTTGTAATTGCAACAGCAAACAATATAAGCAACCTTCCTCCTGAGCTATTAAGAAAAGGACGTTTTGATGAAATTTTCTTTGTTGATTTGCCTACTCTTGCAGAAAGAAAAGAAATTTTTAAGCTTCATCTGGAAAGACGTTTAAAAGATAAAGAAGTTGCAAGTGAAGTTGCCGGCATGAAGAATATTTGTACTGAACTTGCTAAGATGACCGAAGGGTTTATCGGCTCTGAAATCGAACAGGTTGTTATATCATCTCTATGCGACGCTTTTTTTGAAAGCAGACCGCTTAAGTTTGAAGATTTGGCAAAAAATATTGCAAACACAGTACCGCTTTCAATGACTCAGCGAGAACAAATACTTGCTTTAAGAGCCTGGGCAAATGTAAGAGCTGTTTCTGCTACCAAAACAGCAAATCTTAAACAGTATACAAAAGAAATTAACGAAGATAATGTTTCTACAAGCAGAGGCGGCAGAACGTTAGATTTTTAGTGTCGCGCACGTAGACAACTGGTCGGTAGACATAGGTATAGCTACTAATTCATAATAGGAGAAATTTTAATATGTCATGTACAGTTTTTGCTCTTCCATATGCAATAGCCTGGGTAGTTGGAGCAGTGTTTGCAAATGTTCCATATTCAGAAATTGCTTTAGATAATGAAGGAATGAACAACATAGACTTTTCAGGTGATATAGATTTACCGACAGTTTGTGATGATGTGAGGGTTATTTCTGATAAACATTTTCTGGAAAAAAGCTTTGAAACAGCCTTTGTGGATAAAGAGCTTTTGATTAAAACTCTTGAAGAGCACGGGGTGAGTAACTTAAAAGAAAATGAGTACGGTAAAATTACTGCCAGAACCGGCAGTTATGAGCTGGCTTTTGAACGTATGGAAGCTGATAAACCTTATTTTCTTATGATAAAATATCTTGATACGGAAAGTGCCGAACAAAAACTTAATGACTTAAGCTCAGAATATGCTCTAAATGTTCAGGAAGAAAGTTATAGAAGTATTACGGAAAAACTTAAAGAAAATAACATGGAAATTGAAAGTGAAGAAGTCTATGACGATAATACAATCGTTTTGACGGTAAACATAGATTAGAGGTAATATGTCAAAGAAATTAAAGATAAAACTTTTACCAAACGGCGAAATTCAAATGGAAACAGTTGGTGTAAAAGGAAAAAAATGTCTGGATTATATTGAAGTTCTTAAAAAACTGGTAGATGTTAAAGTAACAGATACTCAACTTTCACAGGAGTACTACGAAACCGAGAATGAAATTACGACTCAGGATTCAGCTGAAATACATCTTGACTAAAATTTTCGTTGCATAAGTTGATATTTTGTGCTACTATCAGATGGAATGAGAGAGGTTATTCAATGAGCGAAGGACATTGGATTGTAAATAAAGTTATTGCCGGACATTCTATGGCATTTAATATGGATACACTTGTTACAATGTGGGCAGCAATGGCATTTTTGATAATTGTGTCTTTCATTGCGACCAGAAAACTAACAATCTTTCCGACAAAACTTCAACTTGTGTTTGAAAATATACTTGGATATTTTTCTAATTTGGTTAATAACATGATGCCAAAAGAAGGACAAAAACACTTTCCTCTTATTGCATCATTATTTTTATTTATTGTAACTGCAAATATTATGGGACAGCTTCCTTTTAAAATGATTCAACTTAAACAAGGTGAGCTGGCTTCCCCGACTAATGATATAAACTTGACAGCAGGTCTTGCAGTTATTGTTCTCATCTATTATGTAACAGCCGGGTTGATAAAGAAAAAAGGACATTTCCTGCTTCACGAATTTTCATTTGTTGGTATAATTTCGATGCTTGTAGAGATACTTGAATTATTTACAAGACCTTTAACTCTTGCGTTACGACTTTTTGGAAACATTCTGGCAGGAGAAATCCTTATCACAGCTCTCTTAGGGCTTTGTGCCTGGGGATTGCCGCTTCCGATTATGTTTTTTGAAATACTGGTGGCCTGTGTTCAGGCGCTCGTATTTACAATGCTGACAACGGTTTATATCGCCACAGCAGTTAATACAGAAGAATAGGTTATATATAAAATAAGAAGGAGAGAAAAATGGAAGAAGTAAAAACAATTTCTGATTTAGCACAACTAGGTGCAGGTATAGCAATGGGGTTTGGGGCAATCGGTGCTGGACTCGGTATCGGTGTTGCTACTAAAGGTTTGATGGACGCTATCTCTAGACAACCTGAAATCGCAGGTAAAGCCGTTGGTTTCTTCCTTGTAGGTGCTGCTCTTGCTGAAGCTTGTGCAATTTATGCGCTTGTTATTGCTATGAAGTTATCAGGAATGATGGGGTAAGTGCTACGCACGCAGCCAACTGGTTGGTTGACAGAAGTGTAGTTCACTGGTCAACCTAAAAGTGAAACTATTAGGTTATAAAGAAGGTTAAAAAAGTGGAATTTAATGGAACTTTTTTAGTAACTATAATATCATTTGTATTGTTTGTCTTTGTGATGAACAAAATTCTATATGAGCCAATTAACAATATTGTTGCTCAAAGACGAGAGTTTGTGGATGAAAACCTGCGTACAGCAGATAGAAACCATAAAAAAGCAAATGAGATTTCTGCTCAAAAAGAAGAAAAGCTAAAAGGAGCTAGAAATGACGCCAGAAATAAGTATTCAGATTCAGTTGTAGATTTTAAAAATAAGAAAAATGATATTCTTAAAAATGCACAGTGTGATGCTGATAATGAATTAATGCAAACATACGAAAATCTGAATAATCTTTCTAATGAGGCCAAAGAAGGTCTTAAAGGAAGAATGACTGATTTGGCAAATGATATTGTTGAAAAAATGATTGGATACAGAAGTGAAGTTCAAGGATTTGACAACGATGCAGTTAATAGGATTCTCTATCAGGGGTAGGTAACAGGGGGTAAATGACAGAGGTAAACATGGAAAGTATCAGCGAAATTATCAATTACATAGGCAGAACAAATCTTTTCAACTTTGTTATATTCCTTGCTATAATTATTTTTGTATGTAAGAAGATAAATGTGACAGGAAAACTTGAAGCTGCAAAGAAAGATGTTGTTAATAATATTGAAAACTCTAAGACGGCTAAATCAGACTCAGAATCAACATTAAAGGCAATAGAAGAATCTGTTGCTCATATAGAAGAGGAAATCGACGAAATCATTAAAAAAGCAGAAGAAAATGCTCGTATGGTTGGCGGTAAAATTCTTGAAGATGCAGAAAAATCTGTAGAAAATATAAAATATAATTCAAAGAAAACAGCTGATGCCAGAGCCGGTTTAATAAGAAATGATATTATGAGGCGTGCTTCTGCTGCGTCAGTAGATGTGGCAAAAAATCATATAATTAATGAACTCAGAAACAATCCTGAGCTGCATAATAAATTGATTGATGAAAGTGTCGATGCTATAAATGGGGTGAAAATCTGATGGGTACAAGCGTAAATTTTAAAGATTCTGAACTTGTTGCAAAACGTTGGGCTAAGGCACTTATGGAACTGGCTCAAGAGGATCCGGGAATTTCAAAAGAAGATATTCTTGATGATTTGAGAGAAGTAGATGAAAATATCAAGTCATCAAAACAACTTTCAGAAGTATTAAATAATCCTTCAATTTCTATAGAAGAAAAGCAGGCAGTATTATCTAAACTTTTTCAAAATAAATTAATGCCTATAGTATTTAACTTTATAACTACTTTAAATTTAAAAGGCAGACTAGGGATACTTGATGCAGTCGCAGAGGAATTTTCTAAAGAACTTGAGATATTAAAAAATATTCTGAGGGTTGATATAACTTCAGCTATTGAATTAAATGATGATAAGAAAAACGCTATTAGAAATAACGTTGCAGATAAACTGCAAAAGGATGTTCGTGTCCAGTGGCATGTTGATTCTGATATTATAGGCGGGCTGATATTTAATATAAATCAAACGATTGTAGATAACAGTATCAGACATAAATTAGAAGATTTAAAGGGGCAAATGGCTCTCAGAAGATAGTGAGAGATTACAAGCTTGGTATAAATGAAAGGGTAGAAAATGGCAGTAATAAATCCTGATGAAATAAGCTCTATATTAAAAGAAAATATTCGAAATTATGAAGCAAAAGCAGAGATTTCTAATATTGGCAGCGTACTTGAAGTTGGTGACGGTATTGCAAGAATATACGGTCTGCGCAATGTAATGTCAAATGAGCTTGTTGAATTTGAAGATGGCAAAGGAACTCTAGGTATAACATTAAACCTGGAAGAAGATAATGTTGGTGTTGTAATATTGGGTGAGTATACTCATATTAAAGAAGGTATGACAGTAAAGACTACTGGTAGAATTGCCTCTGTTCCGGTAGGTGATGCTCTTATAGGAAGAATTGTAAACCCGACAGGTCGCCCGATTGATGGAAAAGGTGACATTGTTACAGATAAAACTCGTCCTATTGAAAGAGTTGCTCCTGGAATTGTTGCAAGAAAATCTGTTCACCAGCCGCTTCAGACAGGCTTAACTGCTATTGATGCTCTTACACCTATAGGAAGAGGACAGCGAGAATTAATTATCGGCGACAGACAAACAGGTAAGACAGCAATTGCAATTGATACTATACTTAACCAGAAAGGCGGCGACGTAATTTGTATTTATGTTGCAGTTGGTCAAAAGGCTTCTACTGTTGCACAGCTGGCTAAAACATTAGAAAAACACGGCGCAATGGATTATTCTATCATTGTTTCAGCAACAGCTAATGAACCTGCTCCGCTTCAATATATTGCACCATTTGCTGGCGTAGCAATAGCAGAAGAATTTATGGAGCAAGGTAAGCATGTATTAATAGTATATGATGACTTAACTAAGCACGCTCAGGCATATCGTGCAATGAGTTTGCTTCTTAAAAGACCACCTGGACGAGAAGCTTATCCTGGAGATGTTTTCTATCTTCACTCAAGACTACTAGAAAGAGCTGTTAAGCTTAACGATGAGCTTGGTGGTGGAAGTATTACAGCACTTCCTATTATTGAAACACAAGCTGGTGATGTTTCGGCTTATATTCCGACTAACGTAATTTCTATTACTGATGGTCAGATATTCCTTGAATCTGCTTTGTTTAACTCTGGTGTAAGACCTGCTATTAACGCCGGTATTTCTGTATCGCGTGTAGGTGGTGCAGCTCAGACTAAAGGGATTAAGCAGGTTGCAGGTAAGCTTCGTCTTGATTTGGCTCAATTCAGAGAACTTGAAGCTTTTGCTCAATTTGCTTCTGACTTAGATGCTGCGACTAAAAAACAGCTTTTAAGGGGACAAAAACTTACAGAAGTTCTAAAACAACCACAATATAAGCCATTGTCTGTAGCGCAACAGGTAACAATCCTATTTGCTGCAAATGAAGGTTTCTTAGATGATATTGATAATAAAAATATCAATGATTATAAAAACGGCTGGTTTGAATATTTTGAAGCTAATATGCCTGAATTGAGCAAAAGATTGAATGAAGGTGCTAAATTATCTGAAGAAGATATAGAGGCACTAAAGGTTCAATTAGAAACCTACGGAAAGAATTTATAAGGAGGGAATAGCCTATGAAGTGTTATAATCACCACGATAGGGACGCTTTTGCAGTATGTAAATCCTGTGGAAAAGCTTTATGTTTAGAATGTGCAGAAGAATATAAAAATACATTTATATGTAAAGGTTCAAAAGCATGCAGGCACGTTGCAGATGTAGAATTTGTAAACTATTTTAAAGATAATTCAGAAGGTGCATGGAGATTTAACAGAATTGCATTTATGCTTATTGGTGCATTTTTGCTTCTGTATATTCTTGTTAAATCATTTATGTTCTTCATGATTCCTTGCCCTTGGTTAGAATCAGTTTTATTAATCTTATTAGCAATTTTACTTATTAAAAAGGGACTTGATTTAAAATTAAGATAGGATATAGCAATGCCAAACTTAAAAGATATAAAAAGCAGAATATCAAGTGTGCAGAACACAAAAAAAATAACTAAAGCAATGAAAATGGTTGCTGCTGCAAAGGTTAAAAAAGCGGAAAATACCGTGAAAGCTGCACGTCCTTTTTCGGATGAATTATTACATTTGTTTAGAAAAATGCTTGCAACAGTAGGTGAGTATTCAGTAGCGGGACTTCATGTTCAGCGTGCACTGGATAATTATCCAGAACTGCTTGAAAAAAGAGAAATAAAAACAGAGGGACTGCTTGTTATAACATCAAATAAAGGTTTGGCAGGTGCATATAACTCTAATATTATTAAAACTGCTATCGCAAGAATAAGAGCTAATAAAGAACGCGGGGTTAATACCGTTATTTATCCTGTAGGACAAAAAGCTGTTTCTGCGTTTAAACACGCCGGTAAGTATTTTGAACTCAAAGAGGGTTATATAAGTATTGCAAATGATCCTACAGCAACGGGTGCTAATATTATTGCAGAAGATATTGCAGAAGATTTTGTATCAGGCCATATCGATAAAATAGATATTATAACAACTCATTTTAATAATATGATGTCTTACAATGTAGTATCTTGGGATGTTTTGCCGGTAAAAGTAGAACAAGCAGATGCGCACGAATTAGATCCGGTTATGGAATTTGAACCATCTCCGCACTCTGTACTGCAGCAGCTTGTACCTATGTATATAACAAATTCAATTTATCAAGCATTGTTGGAAGCGAATGCCAGTGAACTTGCCTCTAGAATGACAGCAATGTCTGCTGCTTCAAATAATGCCGAAGAAATGATTAATACTCTAACTATTGATTACAATAAGGCGCGTCAGGCTGCAATTACTCAGGAAATTGTTGAAATTGTATCAGGAGCTCAGGGAGTTTCTTAATATCAGGCTTGATAGTAAATTTGTTGAGCATTATGCTGCTTAAGAAGTTTATTGTTTCTGGATTCAATGTAGTTGCTGGAAGCTACAACAGAACTTGTTGCACCGGCAATGCCTGCTAAAGTATTTATAATCCACCTTAGAGTTCCGCTTTTTATAAACTTTTTAGTTGCTAAACTAGAAAGAAGTACACCGCCGAAAATAGACGAAACAAATGCTGTGTTTGTAATGAAGGATGTGTTTTTATCATTTTTTTTATAATTTGCAATGAATGAATCTGCTTTATCTACAGGCACTTTAAAATATTTACTCTGCCCGCCTTTATTGCTGTTCACTTCAACCTGAACGCAATTATTATCTAGCTTGTTTGTAATTTTTATATCAATACCCATACAACACTCCTTTCCTATTGTAAAACGCGTGAACAAACAATATTGCCTTTCAAAAAAATATTTTTTACAATTCTTAACCTTGCGGAGTTGGATAAAGTGCGCTATAATTCGCGTAGGAATAAAAATTATGGTTAGCAGTATTAATTATAGATACCCTACGCTGGAAAGATTAGATTCACACCCGGAATACGGCGATAAAAATAATAAATCAGCCGTAAGCTCCTTTATTGCAAAACGACATAAAGCACAGTATAGAGAGGTTAATACTCAGGATAAAATAAAATCTGGTATTGGTGCTGTTGCGGGAACCATAATACCGATGCTTTTTATGATGAAAAAACATAAAGTGAAAAATCCATTCAAGTTGCAATATGGCCTGAGTGATATGGTTGTTTTATCCGGAAGTTCTATCGTTGGAGGTGTTGCAGCCGGTATGATAGGAGAAGATAAAAAAACAAATAAAAATAAACTAAAAGAAGGTATTTTCCAATTTTTAAATGCATCTGTTCCAGCCTGGGTTGTTGGCGGAGGTTTAAAACTTTGTGAAGCCAGTAAAAATTTTAACAATATTCCCGGGAAAATTATGGCAATGGCTGGAGGTCTGCTAATTGGAATGTATGGTGCAGCATCATTGTCCAATCTAATTTGTGATCCTTATGATAAAGTTCCAGATAGAAAATTAACTTTATTAGATTGTATTGCAAATGTCGATGATGCTCTCGGTGTTCTCGTTCTGGCAAAATTTCCTTGTGCAGATAAACTTCATTTAGAAAGAACACTGCCTTTTGTTTACTCATATTGTGGATATAGAGCGGGAAAAAGTAATTAAAAAAAAAGTCTGAACCGAAGCTCAGACTTTTCTTTTTATATATTTGCAAGTTGTTTATAATAATCATGCGCCTGCTCAAACTTATAAGAAAGATTGAACAGCTTAGCTTCTGTAAGCTGCGGTGTCATTATTTGAAGTCCTATAGGCATTCCTTCAGTGTCAAAACCGGCTGGAACAGATATTGCAGGAAGTCCCGCAAGGTTAGCAGAAATTGTTGCAATATCTGTAAGATACATAGCAAGCGGATCTTCAGTTTTTGCTCCTAAATCAAATGCTGTATTCGGACAAGTTGGTGCAATAAGTGCATCAACTTGTGCAAATGCTTTTAAGAAATCTTCTGTAACAACTCTTCTCATCTGCAATGCTTTTTTGTAATAAGCATCATAATATCCAGAAGAAAGTGCATAAGTTCCGAGCATTATACGGCGTTTTACTTCCGGGCCGAAGCCTTCTGCACGTGTTTTACAATACATTTCAAGCAGGTTTTTAGCATCAGCGGTTCTGTGTCCGTACTTAACTCCGTCGAAACGGGCTAAGTTAGAACTGCATTCTGCTGTTGCAAGAATATAATAAATACCTATTGAGTGCTTAAGGTTAGGAAGTGAAACTTCTACGACTTCTGCACCAAGTGATTTGTATGTTTCAATTGCAGATTGGATTGCTTTTTGAACATCTTCAGCAAGACCTTCTGAAACTAATTCTTTTACAACACCAATTTTCATTCCTTTGATGTCATTGTTTAAGCTGTTTCTGTAATTTTCAACAGGAAGCTTTAATGAAGTTGAATCGTGTTTGTCATACCCTGAGATAACTTCTAATAAAGCCGCTGCATCTTCAACTGTTCTTGCAAAAGGTCCAATTTGGTCTAGAGAAGAGGCAAAAGCTATCAAACCATATCTTGAAACTTTACCATATGTAGGTTTCATACCTACTATGCCACAGAAGCTGGCTGGAAGTCTTATACTTCCGCCTGTATCAGAGCCGAGAGCAAGTGCAGCTTCACAAGATGCAACAGATGCTGCGGAGCCGCCGGAAGAACCGCCAGGAACTTTGTTTAAGTCCCAAGGGTTATGAACCTTTTTGAAGGCAGAGTTTTCATTAGAAGAACCCATTGCAAATTCATCAAGGTTAGCTTTACCAACAATCGGAATTAAATTATTTAACAACTTTTGAGTTGCAGTTGCATTGTATGGTGATACAAAGTTTTCTAATATTTTGCTTGATGCGGTAGTTTTTGAACCAATAAGGTTCATGTTATCTTTAAGGGCAAGAGGAACTCCTGCAAGAAGCGGTAAATCTTCCCCTTTAGCTATTTTTTCATCAACTTTTTTTGCCGTATCCAGCGCAATTTCTTCTGTTAAAGAATTAAAAGCTCCAAGTTTTTCATCAATAGCTTTAATTCGTTCCAAAGAGACTTTAGTTAGCTCTACAGCAGAAATTTCTTTATTTTTTAGTGCTTTTGACTGTTCCATAGCACTCTTTTTTAATAGTTCCAGCATAACTTCTCCTTTTATACCCTTAAAGTGTTATTTATTTACCTTATTATAGCAGAAACAAAACATAAAGATTTGTAACAAAATTTATATAAATTTTAAACGAAATATGTTTAATCAATGACCCTGAAACCCCTACAGCTATAGGCAGATACTCTAGTTTATTAGGGCTTTTAAGCGAGGTGTTAACATGAAAATTAACACCAATCTATCGAGCTTAATAGTTCAATCGGGCTTAAAAACCTCAACCAATGGTTTAAATCAGGCAATCGAACGTATGACCACTGGTTTTAAGATAAACCATGCCAAAGACAACGCTGCAAACTATTCAATAAGTACGAAATTATCTAGTAAAATAAGCGGCTATCAAAGCGTCAATGGGTTTAGACCTGGTTCAAACAGCAAGCTCAAGCTTAGAATGGTGCTTATGGGTATAAATCTATTGATGCAATAAATTCCGAAGCTCGTTCAATAGTTCAGGAATTGAATCGTATAAAGCAGACAACCGAATACAACGGAATCAATCTATTATCATCGAGTGGTGAATCTGTTGCTTCGTCAGGCCAATTTATAGAAGAAATAACTCGTCGTGATACTTCCGGAATGACAACGTTAGCAAGTGTAGATGAATCAATATAACTAACAAGTGGTACTTATTCCATCTCAACAGCAGAAGAACTTGCAAAACTCGCCGCAATGACAAATAATGGGTTAATAGGTGAGAATACAGAATTTGTTTTAGCAAACGATATCGACCTTTCTGCTTACTCAACAGGTGAAGGCTGGACGCCAATAGGAAGTCCTTCTAAAAGTTTTACAGCCACCTTTGATGGTAATGGACATGTGATTTCGAAGCTTTATATCAATCGACCATCATCGGGTTCGGCTCTAGGCTTGTTTGGGCAAGTAGACGGTGCGGAGATAAAAAATATCGGTTTAGAGAATGTGAACGTGACGGGGAGGGAGCTATTTATTGGTGGACTGCTTGGGCTTGGATTAAATGATACAATGATAACAAACTGTTATGTGACAGGTAGTGTAAACGGGGGGAGCTATACAGGTGGAATGGCCGGGAGTTCCGATGGAACCATTATAAACAGCTATGCCACAGGTAGTGTGACGGGGACTAGTTATCTTGGTGGTCTACTGGGACGGTCTGCAGTTTCTATAACGATAACAAATTGCTGTTCAACGGGTAATGTGACTGGGTCTGGGCTTGGTCAATGTGTAGGTGGGCTGCTTGGGCTGGCAAAAGAAGCAACAATAAGTAACAGCTATGCCACGGGCAGTGTGACGGGGAGGATGTCTGTTGGCGGCCTACTGGGGGAGGGAAGCTCAGGTGCAACAACAACAATAATAAGTAACAGCTATGCCACAGGTAGTGTGACTGGGAGTAGTTATGTTGGCGGCCTACTGGGGTTGGGAGTTAAGGGTAGCGTAATAAATAGCTATGCAACAGGTAGAGTGACGGGAAATGACGATGTTGGCGGTCTGTTAGGCTTTGCAACTGGAACAACTCTTGATAATGCGTATTATACAGATACTACCGGTCAAACAAACGGTCTCGGTTTGGGAGTTCACTACGGAACAGCTCAACTGGTAACAATGGATGGTCTGCACGAGTTGATATCTCAAGGAATTTTACTTGATTATAGAGCTAAAACAGAAGATAAAAGTTCTTCAAAAGCTTACATTTTACAAATAGGAATCAATTCGGACTCATCATCCCAAATATCTTTTGAATTGTCAGGAATAGACATCTCTGCACTGGATGGTCTTGATTTAGAAGAAGCGAATGCACTTTCTACAATAGACGAGGTATTAAAATCAATAAATGCGGAACAAACAAAACTAGGCGCATTAGAAAACCGTCTAGAAAGTGCATTAGAACAGATAGGCGTATCGTATGATAATTTAGTATCAACGCAATCAACAATTCGCGATGCAGACATCGCAGAGGAAAGCAGTGCATATATTAGAAACCAGATTTTGCAGCAAGCTACAGCAACCCTGATGTCTACAGCAAATCAGACACCTGCTATAGCATTACAGTTATTGTAATCCAACTTCTATCTTTACTTTTCACACAAATATTAAGAAAAAATAAACATTACTCCTTTATCTGATTTGATACCTTATAATTATCATATATAATATTACAGTAGGGGGGATAAAACCATGAAAAATCCATTTAAAGGGGCAAATGAAGACGTAAATGATAATATCGAAAATGGAACAAATGAAGAAATAAAGGCTGATGAGGATAATATTGCAGCTGAAAATTCTGAAATTGAAGCAGAAGAAAAGATAGATGAAACACCTTTAACAGAAGAGGCTAATCCGCTTCAAGAAAAATATGATACATTGAATAATCAGTACATACGATTAGCTGCTGATTTTGATAACTATAGAAAGCGTCAGGAGCAGGAAAAAGAAGCACTTTTGAAATATGGTGCAGAAAACACCTTGAAAAAAATGATAGAAGTTTTAGACAACTTTGAACGAGGTCTAAAAGCTCTCGAAACAGTAGAAGATTGTGATAAGGTTAAAGAGTGTTACAATCTTGCATACAAGAATTTTACCGATGTTTTAACAAAAGCCGGCCTTGAGGCTATAAAAGCAGAGGGTGAAGCTTTTGATCCTAATTTCCACGAAGCAGTTATGCAGACGCCGACTTCCGAAAAGCCTGAGCACACAATCATTGCAGAGCTTCAAAAGGGTTATAAACTAGGAGATAAGGTGCTAAGGCCTGCACTTGTTAATGTCGCAGTATCAGAGGGGTAAATGCATTTAGTTGGATTTAATCCGGCAATTCTAAATTACAAATAAGGAAAAGGGAAATATAGAATAGCGATGAGTGATTATTATGAGATATTAGGCGTAGAGAAAAACGCTTCCAAAGACGAAATAAAAAGTGCTTTTAGAAAAATGGCAAGAAAATGGCATCCGGATGTTAATAAAGCTCCGGAGGCCGAGGCAAAATTCAAAGAACTGGGCAAAGCTTACGAAACCTTAATGGATGATGAAAAGCGCGCTACTTATGATAGATTTGGCGAAGACGGCCTGAAAAATGCAGGTTTTAATACTCAGGGGCCTTTTGCAGGCGGGTTTGGGGATTTAGATGAAGTTTTTAATTCGTTTTTCGGCGGTTTCGGATTTGGAGGCGGCAGCAGACGCGCTGACCCGAATGCACCGCAGAGAGGCGATGATTTAAGACTTGATATCGAGATTGAGTTTGAAGAAGCTGTGTTTGGTTTGACTAAAGAAATCAAGATTGACCACCTTGAAACTTGCTCATCTTGTAAAGGTACAGGTGCAAAAGAGGGTTCAAAACCTCAAGTTTGTAAAACTTGCGGTGGAAGCGGTTCTATCCAGCAAACCACAAGAACGGTTCTGGGCCATTTTACTCAAATTGTTACCTGCCCGCATTGTCATGGTAAAGGTACTGTAATATCTGACCCTTGTCCTGATTGCAGAGGAGAAGGCAGAAAAACTGTAGAAAAGAAAATTGAATTAAAAATCCCTGCGGGTGTAGATAACGGCTCGCGTATGCGTTTATCTCACGAAGGCGACGCCGGTGTAAACGGAGGTGTTGCAGGTGATTTGTATGTCGTTGTTCATGTGAAACCTTCACTGTACTATAAACGAGAAGGAATAAATGTATTTACAAAACTTGATATAACACCTGCTCAGGCTGTACTTGGCGATACTGTAACAATAAAAACGCTTGACGGTGATAGAGAAATATCAATTCCGGCAGGAATTCAGCATGGCGAAGTTGTTAAAGTCAGAGGAGCAGGGGTTCCAAACCTATCAAAACCGTCGGTTAGAGGAGAACATGTTGTTGTCGTCGGGATAAAAATACCGGCGCATATTTCAAATGATGAAAAAGTTTTGTATGAGAAACTTTATGAAATTCAGTCCGGACGCAAGGCGCGAGGCTCTGTCAAAGAACGGATAAAAGGTGTTTTTAAATAGCAATTCTTATGGTAGAATAAGAATGTAAGAAAGCTCTGGAGAGATAATGCGGAAGTTTTTAATATTACTTGGCATCTTGTTAATTAGTTGCAGCAATGTATTTGCAGCAAAAATTCCTGTTGAGGTAAAGGATTATATATTAGAAAAAATTCCGCAGGCTGATATAAGATTTGACGGTGTAATTATTCTTCCTGATAACACTATATATCTGCCGCTTTATCCGTCTTTATTTTCTAATGTAAAAAAATTAGATATAAAAGAAACTTATCCGGCAAAGCAGGAGCTTAAGCAGGAACCAGATGTTGTAATTTTCAATAATGATTTTGTCTTGTTGAAAGTTCTTTCTGACGGAGAAGGGCACCGTACTGTTTTGCATATGACAAATCCGCCGCTACAGGTCAGAACAGGCTTGCTTCCTCAGGATATGCTTGTTCCGGGTGGTTTGATAATCCCTGAAAATATAAAAGGTATTATTGGTAATTTAAAAATAGATACTAAGAATGAAGATATGATTCGTGTAGAAAACACCGAATCTTACGAGGATTTCCTGTCGGAAACAGAGCCGGATACTCCGCAGAGCTTAATCAATCAGTTAAAAAATAAAATTTTGTTTGTCACAACAAATTACTCCAAAAATATTCAGGTTGTTGAGCCGGCAAAAGCCGTTCCAAGTTATTCTCTGGCCCAAAAATCAATACCGATTGATGTAAAAGCTGTAAAGAATGGTAAATTTTTGCTTGTAACTACTTATGACAGACCTTTCGTTGATGTTGTATCTGTAGCTGATTCAAGATTTATTAAACAAATTAATTTACCGTCAAATCCTGACGAAATTTTGTTGGATGAGGCAAATAATAAGGCTTATGTAACATCACCTTCTGCTTCTACGATATTTGTAATTGACTTGAATACAATGTCTTTGGCGCAGAAAATCAAGATAAACGGGTATTGTGAAAATCTTTTATTAAAAGAAGATAAACTATTTTATGTTGACAAATTGAAAAATGAGATTTGGGCAATAGAGCTTAAAAATCAATACGAATTGAAAGATATTGGTATATTCCCGAATGTTTCTTCTCTGGCATTTACAAACAATAAACTTTATATTTCAAGCAGAACCAAGAGTCGTATTGCAATAATTGACTATTCTACAATGGGGCTTATAACTGAGTTTACCACAGTGAATAAACCATTAGCCATGCTTCTGTATGACAAGACTCTTTACGTTCTTGGAGCTCAGAATAATGAAATCCAGAAGATAAATACTGCAAACGATCAAGTTATTGATACAATTGCACTTGGAACAGAAGGTTTTTCTTCCGGTCTGAATGCTATTGAGAATACTAATCTGGCTGTCGTAACAGATTTGAAAAATAACCTGTACTCAATATTGGATTTATCTAAAGGAAAGCTCTTAAAAACTTATAAATTGAATGTTCCGATAAAATCGGTAATAATTACTAACAAGGTTAGTTTGTTTGATTAGGGTAGGAGGCCCCTGTTTTGGATATTTTAATGGATGATGTAACGTCAGAAACACTTGCTGAATTAGAAAAGACACAGAAGGATTTTTGGAATGTACCGAGAAAAACCGGTGTTCTTTTGAATATGTTTATAAAAATGATGGGGGCAAAAAGTGCTCTGGAGATTGGAACCTCAAACGGGTATTCCGGATTATGGCTTGCAAAGGCCTTGAAAGAAACGGGCGGGAGATTAACTACTATTGAATATTATGACAAACGGCAGAGCGTAGCGATAGAGAACTTTAAAAAATGTGGCGTTATTGATGTTGTAAGGCCTCTGCAGGGCTCTGCTTGTGAAGTTATAGAGGCTTTTGATGAGAGTGAGAAATTTGATTTTGTATTTATAGATGCTAATAAGCGAGAGTATGTAAAATATTTTGAGCTTATAAAACCTCATTTAACTCCAAAAGCTATGATAGTAGCTGACAATATTATTTCTCATGCTGAGAAAGTTCAAACATTCATTGATGCAGTGGATGCCGATGAAGATTTTCAGTATGCAATAGTAGAGCTTCCTGGTGGGATATTAACTGCATATAGAAATTAATCCTCTTGAAAATAATTCTATTGTAAGTTATAATATATAATAAGGATATAATTTGTCGTCAATTATGCAAAATTTAAGGATAGCAAATTTACAAGGAATATTTTGTGTAGACTTACAACACCGCTGTAAGCCAGTCATAGCGCCTGTTTTGACCCTTAGGGGGGGGGGGCAGAAATCCTATA
>UNSK01000027.1 GCA_900552525.1 Candidatus Gastranaerophilales bacterium
TAAAGTTATTGCTCCCGTCGATTACAAAATAGTCGTCGCCACCTGCGCCTAAAACTGTATTGTTATTACCGCTCAAATAGAATGTATCGGCGCCGGGACCGCCAGAAATATTGATATCGTTTGCGTTGACATTATAGATGTTATCGCCGCCGGTGTCTGAAAGATTGGTTACTTTGGCATTGATATTGTACGTGTCGTTGCCTAAACCACCGTCTACTATGTTTGTGGTTTGTTTATTAATTGTTATTGTATCATCGCCAGCTCCCCCCCTGACATCTACAAAATCTGCATTTGCAATGATAATATCATCGCCTTCATCTCCAGAAAGCAGACTATTTCCTACATTTGTAATAATTGTATCATTTCCTTTTCCTCCATAGATATTATGTTGATATCCACCAACAGCTTCTATGGCATCATCTAAATCTCCACCATAAAAAGTTAATGACTTCCCATAAAGTTTTACATTATGGGAAACATCTTTTTGCCCCGTCACGTTAACATTAACGCCGCTAAATGATATTGCACCGGTTACTGGATTTACTGTGTACAAAAGTGCATTAGAAGTTTTAGAATTGGTATTTTTTACCGTATAATTTATTCCATTTATAGTCAAATTTTTAGTTTCACCTTCTGCAAGAGATAGCGCCTGAGCATTATCGGCATCGCCAAAACCACTGATAAAATTATTAGAGCCTGTATTTGATACTATGGTGTTATTACCTCCTACTCCATATATTGTATTATCTGAGCCTTTCAATGTAACATTCATTGAAGCGGAACCAGATTCAACATAATTACAACGGTCTATTAAAGTTACATTATTAACTCCGTTTCCACCATATATAAATGAATAAGAGTAAGCCGTTATCGTATTATTACCATTCTGACAATATATGTTATTGAAAGTATTCTTCGCATTTATAACATTATTACCAGCCCCGCAATAAATAGATGCATTGCCAGTAAGAGTTACTGTATCGCCTTTATTTCCCCCGTAAAATGTTACATTATTTCCCAATTCTACATTATGTTTTTTATTAACATCCCCTTTGATGATTACACTTCCAGTGTTCACAGAAAAAGAAATTTGCCCTGAATCATTTATTCTATAAATAACTGTTGCCGCGGAACTCGGTGTAGATACTGTATAATTTATGCCATTAATCATTACAGACTGTTCTTCTCCACTCACAAGAGAAACCGAGCCAGAATTTGCTCCAACTACATTGATTGTGGTATTTGAACCAACCTCACCCGTTACATTATTTGTTCCAGAACCGCCATCAATTACGATACCTGATAGGGAACCAATTATATTAAAAGTGTCATTTCCTTCTTCGCCAAAATATTTAGCATTGGATGAATATATATTAAACACATCATCGCCTTCACCACCATAAGAAACGCCAGAACCTCCATAACGTGTAATAGTATCATTGCCTATACCGCCATAACATACGCCGGAATATGCTATGAAAATATCATCGCCTTCCTCACCATATGCACTAGAACCTCCGCGTAAAATTATTGTATCATTGCCAGAACCTCCATAGATGTAATTATTACTGCAATTTGAATTTAGTTCCTCAATAGTATCTGCCAAACCACCACCATAGATAGAATTATTCCTTCCTGAAATTATGAGGTTATGCTCAGCATCTTCCTGCCCTCTAATCTCAAAGTTAGAGGCAATTAGAGTTAATTCTCCCGTTGATGCATCCTTCGAATACGATAAGTCATTGGCCGTAGTTAGTTTATTTTTAACAGTGTACTGAACTCCATCAATTGTTATTGTTTTGGTTTCGCCCCCAGCAAAGGCCTCTGCACCCTCGAGAGCAGATGATAATGCGTTTGCTGAAAAGGAAACAGCAGAAAGAGCAGCTGCCCTCCCTGCTGGATTTTTGGATATTGTATCGTCGCTTTTTGTTTTAGTAGTATTACCATTATTCTCACGGTAATACAAATTCTGATTATCATATTGAATTGATTCTCGTATCTGAGATATCTGCTCCAATATCTGGTCGGCCTCTGCCTGCATTGCCTCGCGTGTTTCTGCATCATATGTGCCGTTTGATGCCTGAGTTGCTAAATCACGTAAGCGCTCTAATAGTTTCTGCACCTCCTCCAAACCGCCCTCAGCTGTCTGAAGCAATGCGATGCCATCTTCTGTATTCTGCTGAACCTGAAGCATTGAACTTATTTTCTTCGATAAATCTGTTATTATGGAATAACCTGCAGCATTATCCTTTGCCTGATTAACTTTGTAACCTGTTGTCATACGGTTGATTGAGTTATTCAAGCCTAGAGTATTTTCGCCAAGTGTTCTCTGTAAAATCAAATCTGCAACATCACTTCCGAAGGTTATCATAAATCACCTCCGGTGCTCCGAACTAAATTTATATAGGCATTTCGCCCCCCCCCCCTGATAGCTAAAACGCAGTCCAGGAGCGGGTTTCAAGCATTTACAGACTCTCTTGAAATTACCAACGATACCACATATCATATCTACATTATATATCACATTTATTGACGGCACAACGTAAAATATACAAAAATTAACAAATTCCCAGAATGTAACAAATTGTAAAAATTTATTCAAAAAACCTAAAGTTCTAGAAAAAATTGCCGATAACATTATTACAAAGAATAAGGGCAAAGGATATGGCAGAAACATTTAATCTGAATAATTTTTTACAAACGTATAAAACTCAGACTTATGATCCGACTAAACAGCATGCAGCCGCTGAAGAGAAAATGGAAGAAAAACTCCAGCAGCAAGCTCAGGAAGCTGTACAACAAAGCGGATTTTTAACCTTGACCTTATCCGAAAAAATGGCTGAAATGGGTATTGGCGAAAGAGCATTAAAACAGTTTGCCGATACTGCAACAGGTCTATTGACCGATGTTGTAAGTCCGCTAGGTGACTATTTGGAAAAATATGAAAATATCTTTGACCAGAGAGTTTATAACTCAGAAATACAGAGTTATGCAAAACAAATGTTCTTTGCATCTCAGGCTATGCGCAAAGAAGCAAGCGAAAATACAACAGGACAAAACTTCGTATATGATATGTAGAAATCTCCTCCTCCTTCAAACATAATAAAAAATCGCCTCATCTCATAAGAGATAAGGCGATTTTTCTAAGACTTGTAAATTATAAAGCAGCCTTTGCAGCCTCAACTACAACAGCAAAAGCATCTTTGTCATTAACTGCAAGGTCAGCAAGCATTTTTCTGTTAACTTGAATGTTTGCCTTTTTGCAAGCATTAACAAATCTTGAATAGCTCATGCCTTGTTCTCTAACAGCAGCATTTATTCTTACAATCCACAAACGACGCATATTACGTTTTGTAGCTCGTCTATCTCTGTAAGCATATTTAAGAGCCTTCATTACAGCAATGTTAGCAACCTTAAATATTCTGCTTCTAGCACCTTTGAAGCCTTTAGCAAGCTTTAATATTTTTTTGTGTCTATTACGACATACATTTCCACGTTTAATTCTCATTGTTCAACACTCCTATCTAGCATACTTCTTGTAAGGTAACTCTTTTGAAATCAATTTTTCGTGAGTTTCAGAAATTACAACATCTCCGAAAATCTTACGTTTTCTTGATTCAGATTTGTGTTGAAGCAAGTGGCCAATACCTGCATGTCTTCTTGTAATTTTACCAGTGCCTGTAACTTTGTATCTCTTAGCTGCAGCACGGTGAGTTTTTAATTTTGGCATTTTTTGTCTCCTTTAATAAAAGTTATTACTAAATCCGAGCAAGGCATACCATAGCACTATACTTCGGCATGATTGAAGTGTAGTACAAATTAATACCAGTGTCAAGGAAATTATTTACTTTTAGGGTTATTAATGTTAAATTATATTAACAATGGAGAGATTTTTATGGATAATAGAGTTTTGTTTAACATAGGTTACGGGCTGTACGTATTGACGGCACAAGAAGGGAATCAAGATAATGGATGTATTATCAACACTGTTATGCAGGTTACATCAGATCCCTGCCAGATTGCTATTGCTGTAAATAAACGTAATTATACCAACCAGATGATTCAACATACAAAAAAGTTTAACATTTCTGTATTATCTGAAAACGCAAAGTTTGATACATTTAAACATTTCGGTTTTCAATCCGGAAGGGATGTGGATAAATTCGCAACATTCAATGATATAAAAAGAAGCCCTAACGGACTCTTGTACATAACAAAAGATACAAACTCTTATATGTCTGCATTTGTTAAACAAGAAATAGATTTAGGTACGCATACACTTTTTATCGCCCAGCTTGTAGCTGCTGAAACTCTATCAGATATACCAACTGCAACTTACACTTATTATCAGCAGAATATTAAGCCTAAGCCGGAAAAAACTGAAAAAAGAGGCTGGAGATGTAAGATTTGCGGATTTATATATGAAGGTGACGATTTACCGGCTGATTATATATGCCCTGTTTGTAAGCACGGAGCTGCCGATTTTGAGAGGATTTCATGAAAGCTAAAAAACTTGATGAACTAAAAAACAAATGTCTAAAATGCAAAAAATGCGAGTTAGGCGAAACCAGAAATAATATTGTATTTTCAGACGGAAACCCTAAAACAGCCAGAGCAATATTAATAGGAGAAGCCCCTGGTGAAAATGAAGATAAAACCGGCACGCCGTTTGTTGGAAGAGCTGGAAAACTTCTCAATGAGTTTCTTGAAAAAGCAGAGATTTCACGCGAAAAAGATTTGTATATAATTAATACTGTTAAATGCAGACCGCCTAAAAACAGGGTTCCAACCGATAGTGAAAAGGCCGCTTGTGAAGAATATTTACTTAAGCAGATAGAAACTATTGACCCTAAAATTATGATTTTCTGCGGTGCTACCGCTTTAAAATCTTTTTATCCGCAAAAAACTGCAATATCAAAGATACGAGGAGAAGTTCTAGAATTGGAAATTGGCGGTAAAAAAAGGAAATGTATACCAATTTTCCACCCGTCTTATCTTCTCAGGTATCATTCCTTAGAGGAAGGCAGTCCTAGAGATTTAATGCTTAAAGACTTGAAAAAAATTCAAGACTTGATAAAGGTTTAAATATCGTTTATACTGTCCTTACGAACATTGAAAAGTTTATATTATGGGGATGTACTGGTTTTGACGCCTGCCCGGCGAGGGCAATGGGCAAGCCGAGTGAGCTTTTGCGAACGAGGTGGAGTCGAGGAAAACGGTATTGGCTTTGCGAAGGCAAAGACAAGCAGGTTTTCCGAGCGGAGCCGTCTTCTCTGAAAGACACATTACATGGGGATGTACTGGTTTTGACGCCGTGATTGGTAGATCCGGATTGCGAGTGCGGGCGCTGTTCCCGCTTATCAACGAGCAAACTAAATTAAATGCTAACGACAACGTTATTGCATTCCCTTCAAGAGCTAGACTCGCTGCCTAATTGCAGTTAGGGACCTTCTAAGTGACCAGCTTGCCGTTGCTTAGGATGACATTATGCAAGATGCAGTACGCAAATGATGGTATGCGTATCAAGTTTAACCATTGGAGGTTAGACTTCCGTAAAAAGTCTGAGGCTTAGTTCAGGTTTCGTAACTTTCCGTATTAAGCCAAGATAATAAGTTACTACACTCGTAGATGTTCGTTTTTATCCACGATGGACGCGGGTTCGACTCCCGCCATCTCCAGTTTATGACTTTTTCTTTTTACGCTTCGCTATCAATCTTACCTTGATAAATTAATGTATCTGCTTTGGCATAAGTACTCATTGCACGACCAATATGGAGTGGTTGTACTGTTCCACATGTATCACTCTTTTGAACCACTGTCTTGCCGTAATTTAAGTCAGAAGCCACTGCATTTTTTGAACAATACTCAATATATTCATGGTAATCTATTTGTTCACTGAGATTCTTAGTAATACTGTTATTTTTAGACTCCAATTCTTCGCTTTTTGATTCATTTAAAGTCGTTAATCTTGAATTAAATTGATAATAGCTTTGATAATTTATCGGTTGGCGTTCCATTAATTGTTGGTTTGATATTGTAGACATAGCACCTCACATATATAATTACTTAAAGATATATTTAGTATATATATTATAGCTTATTTCAATTTTATTTCAACCTTCTAAAGAATTGATTTTTTAATTTCTTTAGGATAATCTCATTTTCGAGGAAAAAGGTTTTGAGTAAAAGACGTATAATAGGAACTATAAACGGTGTGATTGCAGCAGCCAGCTATGGAACTAATCCATTATTTGCGCTTCCACTATATTCCAGAGGGATGGGAGTTAATTCTGTACTATTTTTTAGGTACTCAATTGCTGTAATTCTATACGGAGTATGGCTTGTCTGCTTTAAAAGAATTTCATTAAATCTTGCTAAAAACGAAATAATTCCTGTTTTTCTGCTCGGGTTAATGTTTTCATTATCATCCCTCACGCTATTTGAAGCTTTTAATTACATTGAAGCAGGTATTGCATGTACAATTCTCTTTATCTATCCGGTTCTTGTTGCGGTTATGATGGCAATATTTTACAAAGAAAAATTGACCGGCATAATTGCTGCTGCAATCGGGTTGACTTCCTGCGGTATCCTCCTTCTTTATAACGGGAAACCAGGTACTTCCCTCAATCTGCACGGCATTGCTCTTGTTATTGCTTCAGCATTTTTATATGCATTTTATATTATTTGCGTTAAAAAAAATAAGGTTATTAAAAGCATACGTGCACCTAAACTAAGTTTTTATGTCATGCTTTTCGGGCTTATTGTTTACATCTATAACCTTAATTTCTGCACACTGCTGCAAATTCCTCAAAGCCCGTTTATGTGGCTGTGCGTTATCTGTCTTTCCATATTTCCAACAATTATATCTCTTGAAACGATTACTATCGCTATTAAGCTTATCGGCTCAACAACTACAGCTATTCTCGGCGCTTTAGAACCCCTTACTGCTATTTTCTTTGGAATTTTATTCTTTAATGAACATTTAACCTTAAGAATTACTCTTGGAATAATATTGATTTTATCAGGAGTATTGCTTATTATAACTAAAAACAAACAAAGCTAGGAGATAATATGAAAAGATGTTTGTGGGTTGATGAAAAGTCTGAAATTTATGTTAAATACCATGATGAAGAATGGGGAGTGCCAAACCACAATGACAGAGATTTGTTTGAGCTTCTTATTCTGGAAGGATTTCAAGCAGGACTTTCATGGATTACGGTTCTGAAAAAACGCGAAGCTTTTAGAAAAGCTTTTGATAATTTTGATGTAACAAAAGTTTCTGAATACGATGAAGAAAAGATTAACGCACTCTTAGAAAATAAAGATATTATAAGAAGCAGAGGTAAAATCACTGCAGCTATTAACAATGCGAAAATCTTTATTGAAATACAAAAAGAGTTTGGAAGTTTTTCAAATTACATCTGGGGTTTTACGGATAATAAAGTAATAAAAAACACAACAGGCGAAATACCTGTTAAAACAGAGTTGTCTGATATGGTTTCAAAGGATTTAAAAAAACGGGGAATGAAATATACAGGTTCTGTAATTATATATTCCTACCTTCAGGCAGTCGGTGTTGTCAATGACCACGACATCAATTGTTATAAATACTAATACCTCTTGTAATTTACCCCTGTTTTTGTTACGATTTTAGGGCAAAAAGAATATTAATAGGGAGATGAATAAATTGAAAACCAGAATGAAATCAAATAATTGCGGCGAATTAAATCTTAGCAATTTAAATGAAGAAGTAACCTTATCCGGCTGGGTATCAACAGTTAGAGATCTTGGCGGGATTTTATTTATAGAATTAAGAGATAGAAGCGGTTTTTTTCAGCTTGTAGCTAATCCGCAAATTAACCCTGATGTACATAAAGCTTTTGAAAAAGTCAGAAGTGAATACGTTATTATGGTTAAAGGTAAAGTTACTAAGCGTCCAGAAGAAACATATAACGAAAAATATCCTACAGGTCAGGTTGAAATGTATCCTGAATCTGTTGAAATTCTGGCTGAATCAAAAGTTCTTCCGTTTATTCTCGGCGATGATAATGTTTCAGAAGATATTAGACTTAAATACAGATACCTTGATATCAGAAACGAAAAAATGCTTAATAACCTGAAAACAAGACACAACATAGTTCAGGCAGTAAGAAATTATTTAAACAACCAAGAGTTTTTGGAAGTAGAAACTCCTATTTTGATTAAAACTACACCGGAAGGCGCAAGAGATTATCTGGTTCCTTCACGCGTACAGCCCGGCAAATTCTTTGCACTTCCGCAATCACCGCAGATATTCAAGCAATTGCTTATGGTTGGCGGTATTGAAAAATATTACCAGATTGCAAAATGTTTCCGTGATGAAGACTTAAGAGCAGACAGACAGCCTGAATTTACACAAATAGATATGGAAATGTCTTTTGTTGAACAACAGGACGTAATCAAGATTGTAGAAGGTCTGCTTGTGGATGCATTTAAGGCAGCCGGAGTAGAAATCAAACCACCTTTCATTCAAATGCCTTGGCAGGAAGCAATGGATAGATATGGTTCAGACAAACCTGATACAAGATTCGGGCTTGAATTATTTGATATCGGCGATATTATTCTGGAATCGAATTTTGAAATCGTTAAGAATACATTACAAAACGGCGGAATTGTAAGAGGTATTAGAATTCCAGGCGGTGCTAAGTATTCCAGAAAAGATATTGATGATATTACCAAGCTTGCTGTATCTTTCGGGGCAAAAGCGCTTGCAAATATTATTTATAATGAAGATGGAACTGCTAAATCACCTGTATTGAAATTTGTTACTGAAGAACAGGCAAAAGCTATACAGGAAAGAGCTGGTGCTCAGGCAGGAGATATTATCTTCTTCGTTGCTGATAAACCTAAACTGGTTTATGATATTATGGGCAGATTAAGACTGCATTTCGGTCGTTCCTTGAACTTAATTGACGAAAGTAAACATAATCTTCTCTGGGTTGTAGACTTCCCTATGTTTGAATGGTCTGACGAGGAAGGCAGATTTATGGCAATGCACCACCCGTTCACATCTCCTAATTTAGAAGACTTAGACAAACTTGACAGCGGAGATTTAGGCAATGTTAAGTCAATAGCTTATGATATCGTTTACAATGGTACTGAGCTCGGGGGCGGTTCTGTCAGAATACACTCATCAGAAGTTCAGAAGAAAATCTTTAAGGCATTAGGTTTAACCGAAGAAGAAGCAACTGAAAAATTTGGATTTATGGTTAATGCTCTTCAATATGGTACACCGCCTCATGCAGGTCTAGCAATCGGTTTGGACAGATTGGTTGCACTGCTTTGCAGAACAGACTCTATCCGTGATGTTATTGCATTCCCTAAGAATGCAAGCGCTAAAGACTTAATGAGCGATGCACCGGGTGAGGCTTCTTTACAGCAAATGCGAGAACTGCACATTAAAAGTACGGTAAAAAAAGATTAATAAAAAATAGAAGCGGGTTTTCAAATTGAAAACCCGCTTCTATTTTATTTACGCTTAACCAGAGCCCCAATCAAATACAGAACTTATTGCATCATCAATCAGAGATTTGATTGATTGAATTTCTGTATTAATTGATTCGAGTTCCGTAGAAAGATTATCCATATCAATATCAATAAAGTTTTCTTTTTCAGTAATTCTTTCTTTTTCAGCATTGTACCATGCAGTAATTTCTTCTCTAACATCAGAATCTGTTCTTGATTCAACGAGTCCAGCTGTTACAAAGTAAGTCAAAGAAGTATCAGGATCATAGTTTCCATCTTCATTTACTGTTGCAAGCTGGAAAGAACCACTGACAATAGCATCACTAACATAGTCGTCGTTAGTTTTCATTTCATTGTTATATTCTGTAGTCCAGCCGTTTGCCGCAGCAGCTTTGAATATCGGTTCATAAAAATCAATTATGCTCTGAAGTATATTTGTACTGGTTTCAGAGTTATTAACAGTAGTTGAAGTACCTGTTTCCTCACCTGTTATTGTTTGTACTCCGTTGGCTTCATAGCTTGTTTCTATTCCGTCACCGTCCATAACAGCCTTAAATTGTTCTGCAGAATAACCTGGAATTAACTCTGCCAGAATTTCAGGGATTTTTTCTGTAGAGAACGTACCACCTCTGCCTTGCGAATCCATTGCAGAAGAACCAAGTACAGCTGTTATGGCATTTGCATAAGCTTCACTCATAACAACCTGTCCTTTGTAATCGGTCAAAATCATTGAATTTTCAGATTTCAATGGTTTTGTTCCGGCAGTAATAGCTGTATAATTTGCACCATATCCCATTAAATAGTTATAATTAATTTTATTATACTGTCCGTTATTATAATAAGAAATTGTTTTTGACTGTAACTTACTGTAATATTCTTGAGATAAAGCACTCTGTTCTCTTGTGAGAGCCATCTTTCTCATAGAGTCAATGGAAATACCGTACTCGCAATCGGCTTTGCGGGCGGTTAATGTTAATAGTCTAATATTTGAGCAGGCTAATCCCATTTTTCTTTCCTTTATTGTCCCTTTTATATTATTGTTATCGGCACTTTTCAGTAAAACTTTAGCAATATTATAGAAATTTTTACAATTCTTTACAAACGGCGCAATTTTTTCCAATGTCCGGTTTTATACATGTTAGAAGTACTAGTGTTAGGAGTTCGTATGAGCGAAATTAATCCGGTAGGAAATATCTCTATTATTCCTTCAAAAAGAAACATAAACTTTAAAGCTGCCGGCATTATACCTGCTGATAATGATTATGATGTCTTTATAAAAAAGCAGCAGAAAGAACAAAAAAACGCGAAAAGGAAACAAAATATCATGACAGGTCTTCAGGCTGGAGCTCTTTTAGCCATAATTGCTTCTGTCTTTGTAATGCTTAGAAACGGAAGCGGGATGGGTAAAAAGACGAGTGAATTAAAGGAGATTTGGTCAGATTTAGGTAAGTCCTCAAAGCTTGATGATTTAGCACTTCCCGATAGTTTAAAAAAATTCACCGCAAGCTTTAAAAACAGCGTAGAAAATCCTACTGTTCTTAAAAACAGAGGCGGTAAACCTACAAAATCTGTTTTAATGTATGGCCCTCCTGGTACAGGTAAAACAACTTTTGCCAAAGCATTGGCAAAAGAATTTCCTGACTCGAAGTTTGCGTCACTTGATGTTACAAGCCTTGGTTCTGAATACCAGAGTGTAAGTGAACGTAACTTAAACAAAGCTGTTGATATGATTTGTAAAGAAGCTGACAATAATCCGTCAAAGAAATTCTTTGTATTTATAGACGAGATTGATTCTGTTATGATGGTAGATAACAGCCTGAGTGCAAAACATTCAAATGATATGTTGAATGAATTCAAGAAATGTTTCACTGAAAAACTCGGAAAGCGTGACAACATAATTACAATAGGAGCTACAAACCTTCCTATTGATGTCGAAAAAGGTATTGCTCTTGGCGGTAAAAAATTAGACAGACCAATGCTCGATAGGTTCAGCGAAAAAGTTCTTGTTGATTTGCCGACAAAAGAACAGATTATAAATTCTGTCAAATTCCATTACAAAGATTCTTCTCTTGTAAGCGATAAATTAAAGACAGATTCAGCAGAGCTCAAGGCAATAGCAGAATTTTTATCAAAGAAAGAACACAATACATCATTTAGAACGTTAGATGCAATATATGACGCAACTGCTGCTTCAATAAAAGGACAGGACAGAAAAGTTGATGTAATTGATATAGTTAATACAATCCGAAACAAACAGCATGAAATGAATTTCACTGATGCAGAATTTGCAAAATTATTATCAGATTTGAAAGTGTAGAAAGGTTAAAAATGTCATTACAGATTAATAATACAGGTTTTAAAGCTGCAGCAGCACCGGTAAGTTATAATAACAGATATACCCCGCCAATGTCGGAAGAAAATGTAATGAACGACATTTTTCTTATGCAGCAGGCAGAACAACAAAAAGCCAGTAAGCGTGAAAAAAGCCGTGACAGATGGGGAAAAGCCAATACTATTGCTCAATTTGGTATTGCAGCAGGATTTATCAGCTCAGCAATAATTGCATTTCTTGCTCTAAAATTTTCAAAAGCACAGGCTGCAGGCAAGCTTGACAGCCTAAAGGATAAATCTGTATTGAAATTTAAAGAGATTGCAAAAGATTCAGTGCCGGAGCTTTCAAGCGACAGCGTTAACCCTAAAGCAAGAGATTTCATCAAAATGGTTAAAGAACGTACAGGAATGGATGAAAAAGTGGCAAAATATGCCGGTTCAAAATCAGCCGAACAATGTGTACTTTTCCATGGCCCATCCGGAACAGGTAAAACATTCAGCGCTAAATTAATGGCAAATGAACTCGGAGCTCAATACGCAGAAGTTGATTTCCCGAAAATAGCTTCTCCTTATGTTGGTCAGGCTTCTAAAAACATTAATCAGGTATTTTCCGATATTGCAGCAAAAGCAAAAGCTGAACCAAATAAAAAATTCTTAGTTGCTTTTAACGAAATAGATTCTATGCTTATTCCAATGGAGAAGTCTGGTTCCAATCAATCTTACGTACTGGAGAATAGAACTGCATTTCTTAATGGGCTTGATTCAATAAAAGAATTTAAAAATGTTAAAATTGTCGGCACAACAAATGCTGACCCGAAATCAGGCAACCTTGATTTAGCAGCACTTAGCAGATTTGGAAACCTGTTTGAAGTAGAACTTCCAACAAGAAAAGAAATCATTGCTTCACTAAAATGGCATTTGAAAGATTGCGAGGCTGCAAAGAAAGGTTTACTTAATAATAAGAATGAAAGAGAAATTGAAAAGTTCGCAGACGAGCTCTTGAAAAAACATTTTTCACAAAGAGATGTGGAAAAATTAGCAGAAAACGCTCAAACCCGATTTGCTATTGATATTGCGAAGAAATCAAATCCTATGGAACAAAAGTTTGATATCAAATACTTGAAAGAAGCTCTTAAGAATAAAGAGTTTACAACCGGCTCAATGAATAAAAAAGATAAAACTCCAAAAGGCACTTCTTTTCAGGATTTAACCTTCATCCAAAAATTATTTCTATTGTTCAGTAAAAAGTCTTAACAAAAAAGGCAATTTTTAAAAACAAAATGACTTTATATATATGTAGACCAGATGTAAGATCCAAAAAGCAAAACAGTTAAGACGTTAGACTGCAACGCTTGAAAAAAGATTTATACTCTCTCTTAATATCCTCGTGTTTATTTAATGTTGCCTGCTTAAAGTTGGCAACTTTTTCTTTTATGTAGAGGGTTTTAAGAGATTATAGAAACTTCTCAAAATCCACATTTTTATTTTTAGCCCATTATTTAGCCCATTGGCATCAAAAATAAGCAGTTTTTCAAAAGGCTTTATTCTTATTTATTCTTACTTCATCTTACTTATTTTAAACAAAAGAAAAGCCCCGTTTTTAAACGGAGCTGTCTAAACACAAAGAAAGGAACAAAATGACACTAGCCAATTTTAAAGCATTGTTTCCGGTTATGCCCTTTGTTGTATGAAATATGAATCCATTTATCGTATTCGTTGATTAACTGGTCGTATTCAACACCGGATTTTTTAACAAAATCTATCACCTGCTGAATGGTCATTCCTTTTACATAAAAATCCGCCGCCTGACCTTTGCAATGCTGCGAGGTAGGATTTCCGTTTTTATCCACCGCACCGCCTACGAGCTTGTTTACTTGCTTATTTCGGTAGCCAGATGTTATAATCATTGGTTTCCCGAGTTTAGTTCTTAACGGCTGCAAGCATTCAACAATCAAATTCAACATGCAATCAAGACTGGTTATGTCCGGCATATTATTGATATTGTTTTTTGCTGCGGTATCTGAGTGTATCAACTCATTCATTGTGAAATTTAGCATATATTTCTCCTTTCGTTTAAAATTACTCCGCTCAGAATGGCTTTTAAGCCTCCTTAAAATTGTTTCAGGATATATCAGTACCCCCAAAATTACTTAATTCTCCAGTAATACTCTGTCAAATAACTTGCTGCATCAAAAATATGCAGTAGAAATTTTTTATCTCTATCTTGCTTGATTTGATTTATTGTTGGTGCATCAATAATCGTTGTACCTTCTTTGTATTTAAGATTGTTGATATTTTTCATCAAGTATTTGCATTTTTGAGGGTCGACAAACAATCTTCTTATGCCGGCGGCGTTCTTTACTCTTGCGTTGAAAGCAGCAATCCTGTTTAATATCGGCGGATTGTAGTCGCGTAATTGAAACTTAATATTTGTATATCCGGCATCTTTAAGGAGTTTTCGCATAGTTGCATAGTTTGTAAATTCTGACTGCGTACTTCTGTTATCACCGGAAGCGTCCCCATTGATTATAATTTCCTGTTCTTTATTTGGATATCTTCTTATAAATTCTTCTGTACATATTGATGTAGTCGCATTTTCAACAACTATCTCATCAATGAAATAAACATTTTCATCATCTTTGTGGGCAATACACCACATCATAGGGTCGACATTAAAATCGCATGTTAGGTGCAGTGGTAAATCAGGACAGTACCGTAACTGCTTTTTATTTTCGTCAGAAAAACCCTTAACCACAAGTCCGCTGTTGTAATCGCCGAACATCCCGAGTACATTTATATTGTAGTATTCCTCATCATACGCATCTTTCAGAGATTCAACATAATGCTTCGGGAGGTATGTGTTGTTTGTTGTCGGCGCAATAATAAGCCTGTAATTTGAGGGTTTATTTTCAACAAAACACTCATAAATCCAGTCTTTATTCGGCTGCGGATTTGTATGTCCAAAAAGCCTGTACCGGAAGTTTTTCCAATCTTTACCTCTGTAGGTATTTCTCAAACGGCCGAGCAAGCCTTTTATTGTGCTGTAACCGACCTGTGAAGCTTCCTCTATTTCAGCCCAGTGCAAGTTCAGGGATTTGAATTTCTCCGGATTATCTAACTGTGAAAAAAGTATTTCAGAGCCATTTTTAAATTTTATAACCTTGTCAACTTTGTTGTAGGTATAATGCTTTTTTTCTTTGTAGCCGAGTGCTTCTAAGTGTTCAAGGTATGAAACAAGCGTAGTTTTCCGGACAAGCTCATATTCTTTTGCACCCACAAGCCCCCTGCTCCCCGGGTATTTTTTTGCAAGCAATATCCCGAGTAATGCACCGCTCCAAGTTTTACCGCTTCCGTAGCCGCCTTGATATATTGCTACATCTAAAGGTTCATTATGTGGAATTGTCAAAAATTCCACCTGCTTATCTAATAATTTATATTCCATAGTCCACGCTCCTAAAAATCGGAATTTCCGATTATTCTAATACCAACTCGCCATTTCTGCGGATAATTTTACATTCAAGGCCTTCCTTGACATAATATTTCCGGATAAGGTAAATAAGATTACTTGAGGATGTAAAAATTACATACGGAACACCCTCTGAGTAGAACTCAAACCCGATACGGTCTTTTTGCCTTCCATTCTTATCTGCAAATTTTGAAGGTTCTATCCGGTATGCAGTTATTTTTATTGGTTTATCAAGCCAATTTTCTATTTTTACGCTTTTGCCTTCAAGTTTTCTGATATTTTTGTCGTTTTCATCCGCAATTTCTGAGAATTTTGCCATAACTTCGCTCCTGTATTCGTATAACTTTGTACTTTCTATAAAATTGTAGGCATTCGCCCACTCTGCCCAACCTATATATGAATCAACAATAGAGCGGAACTCGTCGGGCGGTATAATTCCGGCTTTGTATTTTTCATAAATTATTGGCAGGCATTTTTTAATTCGTTTTGCTGTGCTTTTTCTAAGCAGTATATAACCTCTAAAGTGCCTGTACCCTAAGAAATCGACACCTCTGTTAACTTTGAATAAATCGCATTTGCTAAGGTTCAGCCGCAAATTATCTTTTAAAAAATCTATTATCTGAAACTTTGCTCTGTTAAGTTCTGACTTGTCATTACTGAATAAAAGAAAATCATCACAATACCGTAAATAATCCTTAATCCTTAATTGTTCCTTAACAAACCTGTCGTGAGAGGTCATATAAAAATTGCCAAACCATTGAGATGTCAAATTTCCTATCGGTATATTTGTTTCTCCTGGGAAGGAATATATGATATCTTTTATTAACCATAACAACCCTTCATCTTTAAATTTCCGCTCAAACATTGAATATAAAATATCGTGATTGATTGAGGGGTAAAATTTTCGGATATCCATTTTTAAGCAATAATCATTATCGCGGATAAATTCCATGGTTCTTAATGAAGCCTGATGTATTCCCCTGTCTTTGATACAAGCGTATGTATCCTTTATAAACATATTTGTAAGTATCGGCTCTAATTTATTTATCAGAGCATGCTGCGCAACCCTGTGCTGAAAATCCAATATATAAATATCTCTTTCTTTTGGTTCATAAATCTTTTTTGTACGGTATTTTCCTGTATGATATGTCCTGTCATTGAAACCTTTTATTAAATTATTGTTATTATTTGCTTCGTCTTGCAAATACTCTTGCACTTCCGTATATTTAGTTTTTCCAAGGCTTGCCTTATGTGAAGCAAGTCCGACATTTTCGACTGTGCTTATATCAGATAGTTTTAGATTATACTTTTTTACCAAAAGAAAAGCCCTCACTTTCAAAATTTACTAATAAGGGCTTTCTCGCTTTTAGCTTTGTATTTTGCCCCACCCCGAAGGGATATCGACAAGGTCACGGATTCAGCCAGTACCCGAAAGACGGGTATCGTATCACGGCACGCCCCCCGTGATTCGCATTCGCAATCGAGAGGGCGTTATTCGCATTGAGCGCACGCGAACCGCACGACGAAGAATTATCCCAGTTGCCGCCGGCGGAAACGAACAACCCGTAACCTAATATATTTTATACAAATATATTTCTAATAAGTGATATACTACCTTGTATATCTTTCTGAAAACCCAACACCCAACCAAATTACTTTTTTAAAGTGTGTAATTACACTCTTAACGGCTGGCTCACGGCACGCCCCCCGCGATCCGCATGCGCAATCGAGAGGGCGCCATCCGCATAGAGCGCACGCGAACCGCACGAAGAAGAATAAGCCCAGCCGCCGCCGGCGGAAACGATTCTCGCCGTACCGTATGTCTGGCCTTTTGCACCCGAACCGTCGGTAGTCGCAAATCCGCTTCCACCATCACCTGAAACCCCTCGTACAAATTGCCACTGCAACCCGTTTGTTTCCCATACACCTTTCGGAGTTACCATTGCTTTACCGGCTGTATCTAAATGACCGCCTGTAGTATCAGGGCTAGGCTGTGCAGAGCCATAAATAGCTGTTTTTTGATTAGCACCGTCAGCCAGTATTTGAAACTCATCTACAGTCGGGAATCTTTTCTTTGCTTTTCCAAGTCTTTCGGCAAGAGCCTGATATGTTATGTTGCATGTTCTTGTTGCACCGAAACTTGATGTTAAATCCCCGTCGCTTCCGCCGGTATTATAACAGTCAACCCATAAATCAAGCCTGTCATCATAACTCATACCTTCAGGAGTAGCGATTGGTCTGTGAGATAAACACCAAACAGTTTCGGGCACGATATCTCCTGCATTATACCCGATAAGAGCATGGTCTGTTTGCGGTGCATTTGCTGACGTAATCGCCAAGCAGTTTGTATGGAAGCCGCCTATCTTTCGAGAATTACTTGCTGTGTATCCGTCAGGATATGTGCTGTTTAATGAAGCTTTAAGCTCAACCGTTTTAACAATTTCGCTTGTTTCATCATTTGCAATATCTTTTTTGACCACATACAAATAGTAATCCTGTCCGGCGGTAAGAGAGCCGGCTCCAGTATCCATAATATTATAAATATTATAATCCGTATCTTCTTTAACTTCCAAATATCGGACATCATCTTCCGCAACATCAAGTCTGATTACAGTACCGGCTTTCAGAGTAATACTGTTTTTATCTCCTGATGTAATAAAAAGACTGTCCGTTTTGGTAAAGTTCAAATCCGGCATAACCTGTTCGGATATTGTTTCAATATTTGAGTTGATATTTGAAATTTCAGAATTGATATTCGTATTTTCTGTTATATTAGCATTGACAGCCTGCCGCAATGTTTCAAAGTTCTGATTGATTTCTGCCGGATTTGCAAGAGTTCCTTCGTTAAATTGAATAAGCGCTGATATTATACTTCCACCCATTATGCCCCCTCTTTCTCTGTCAATCCTTCAATACGCTTTTTGAGGAAATCATAAACAAGTTGGGTAATATCGGGTAAAAACTCGATAAATTTATTTAATACCCAATTTACGAAAATGTTTTCTTTTGCAAATTCCCCATATTTTTCGAGGATATATGTTGTTAAAAGTTTATCGACCTTGTTTTTCTTTTCCGCTCCGGACAAATCTTTATAATCCTTGTATGCAACAATAAGTCTGTTTGCCCTTTGGATAATGTCTTTTACGCTTTCATTATTGAAAACTTTTTCAAATTTACTTTTGAATGTAAAAATACTTTTAATAAAATTTGCCATAATCTATTCTCCTTCCGTTAATTCTGCTAACTCTGCGCGGAGTGTAACTGCTTCATTTTCATATTGATTGATGTATTCAGTATCACCGCTTCTGATTGCCCTGATAGATTTCAAATCAAGGTTATCAAGTTCCGTTTTTATCTCTGCGATTCTTTTTTCTTTCGCTTCAATTGCAGCTCTGTCCTTTTTTACAAGCTGGTTATTGAGATAAAAATAAATGTTTTCCGTATCTGTAGAAATACTGTCGTTTTCCGCGGCGGTTAATAACAAATACGGTTCAGGAACGGTCATGCTGTCCGGATATGCAGCACCAAGCCGACCTGTTGTTGAATCATAACGCCTTTTAATCATTCGCCAGTCCCTCCACTTCTGCTACAGTAAACCCTAATCGGAATAATCTTGCGTTACTATCCTCTTTGAGTTCCTGCTGTATTTTTACATCATCAGACTCAATTACTCTGTGCGTTTCGTCGGTAATACCTTCCTGACTTTCATCAAGTATTGCGGTATCAAACCACATAAAACGATTGTTAAGAAGCTGCTTTAATGCGGCCTTTGTTTCTGCCGGATAGTCCTGCAAACAGTTTAGATAATCCTGTTTTGAATTTAAGTGTTTCGGAAATCCTCTCATCTCTTCTCCTTTCTTTTATTTCCTGCTGCTTGTCATAATGTCGTATATCTTATCTATTTTTTTCTGCATATCGCTTATTTGACCTTTTAAATCGTTGTATTGTTCTTTTGTAGTATAAGTTTCTGCGACATCTTTCAAAATTTCCCGATGCTTTATCTCCAGTTTTTCGGGAGTTACAAATAAATGCCACTGGAACAAAATAGAAATTACTACCACCGCCCCGGGTGCAAATTTAATTAAGGTATCTTTATCCATTTAATTAGCTCCTTTTGCTCTTTTTATGTATATATTCGCCCTGATTCTGTCAGTCTTTTTCATCACCGGTTTATATTTCTCAATAAGCTGCGCCATATCAATAACCAAATCTTCTAACCGGCCGTTTTGCTTTTCGGAATGTTTTTTATCCTTCAATACCTCAGTTTCACACTGATGTTCTCTGTTCGTTTCAGCAAAAGAAAAACAGCTTGCTAGCATATCAAAAAGTGCTTTAATAGTTCCCATTTCCAACTCCCATACTTTTGTAATACTCTGATAATGCCTTTGTGTAGATTTTTGTCATATCAATTGGAGATACATTTTTCTTTTTCATATTTTCCGTAATTTTTTTAATTTTTGCCGTATCGCCGCTTTCAAGAGCCTGTTTGTAACTATCTTTAAATTGTTTCAAATACTGTCCTTTTGCTCTATTTTCGACTGTTTTTATATCTTTTTGACTAAATCCGTTGCGCTTCATACTTTTTTCAATATCAGTTATGGTTTGAGCATTGTTACCGCGTTCATAAGCTTTTTTAAACTCTTCTCCGGCTTTGTATTTACTCATTCCTTTGCTTGTAGTTGCAACTAAATCAAAAGGACTGTAATCCTGCTTTTTATTTATAGCAGAGCTTACAGAGAACGGAAGGAATGTTTCTCCAAGCTGTTTTGTTGCAACTCCTACTCGTTTCCACCCTTTAGCTTCCGCTATTTCTTTGTTTTCAAAACCACCCATAGAACGACCGGTAAATATTGTTGCTCCATACTGAAACATTGGTGAAAATTTATTCCCGATTTTTTTGATAGGATCTTCTGCCATTTCAGGAACTTCTCTAAACTGTTTACCAAATCTTACATGTCGTTCCGTTCCGTCGCTATTCCGACCTGCAAACACTGTCGGCATAAGACGGTTGAACGCGGATTCTGTCGCAAGAGCATTACCCCATATTGAGTAATCCCATGCCGTCATTTTCTTAGGATATAATTCAGGATGTTTATCCCTGTCCCAAGCCCTAAAAATAGCGTTAAGGATATTCATATATAAAAGATTTTGTATAGCAGCCCTTAACCAAAATCTACGCGCTATTCTTCCCCTTGTTCCGGAAGCTTCAATATTGTCGGTAATGGAGTTTATTCCGAAAAACTGCGTTGTATCTTTCACTCTCTGCCAAAAATCACTGCGTTCGGCCAATTCGTTCATTTTTTTATGAAGTTTTTTACTGCTGAACATAGCAAAAAATTGACGGGTGGAAGATATCAGCCAGTCCGGCGACATTAAAAATCTTGACAGCGTTTTTTTTGCAGAAGGTGCTATGCCGAGATTTTCCCATACCAAACCGCCGAAACTGTCATTAACCCACTGAGCAATTTCTCTGCGCTTATCATCTGTTAGAGTGCCGTTTTCTGCTTCATTTTGTACTAATAACTCATAAGTCGTTAGTTTATAATTATTATGGATTACATCCCATAAAACCTTATTATTTAATTCAGTAGCTTTCCCAACAGTTTTAACAGGTAAAGAAAAAGGTTTACCGACTGCCGGAATATTTTCCTCTATCCATTTTCCAGTATTATTAATAAGATTTTCCGCAACTCCGCGCTGAACATCAAGAGTTGCTCCTATCTGCAAACCGTATTTTATTGCTTGTCTTGCGGCTTCATCTTTTTTATAAATATCGTAATCGTTGTTTTTTACAGAATCATATATTTTTTTGAAATTAAGCGTTTGTTTTAACCCAGATATTCCAACATTGCCCAGATACGATTCAGATAAAGCCCAACCGTGAAATCCGCTCAAAGAGAAGTTAAACATCTTTGCAATCGCATTTATGTTATCAAGCTTTTGACCTGGCTTAAAACCAAGAATATCTAAATATTCTTTTTTGTTTTCAAAAACTGTTTTTAATGTTGAAGCAATATCGGGGTGGACTTTTACCGGAATTTTATCAAATTCAATAACTTTTTCTTCCAATACGTGCTTCGCTTCCGCCCAGTCAAAATTTTCAGGAAGTAGTGATTTTAATTTATCATTGGCTGTCATTCTCGCGACAACTTCTGATGTTGCTGCCGGAGCGTACTTTATAGCGTTTTCATAGTCGTTAAACATCACTCCGAATAATTCTGCTATAAGTTCGCTGTCGCGTTCTGCATAAGTTTTCTCTCCCTGCTTTGCGAACGCTTCAATACGTTCCCTGTTAAGTTCTATCAACTCATCTCTATGCCTTGTGACAAAATTATCTTTTTGCAGCCCGAGAGTTTCGTCCATAGCATGACCCACTTCGTGAGCAAGCGTTTTTGTTGAGAACCAGCGCTGCAATCTTATTTCCGGCGGTTGGTTTTTAACATACTTGCCTAAAGAGTTTGGCATACCATTCCCTTTATATTTTGATAATCTGCGCCCGACAGCAATTCCTATTTCTGCCAGTTTATTCTGCAAATCAGGTGCGATTTTTTCCCCGTATTTTGTTGTGACAGGGCGGACAACAACTTTGTTTAAGGCGCTGTTATTTATTTCTACCCAATCACTGGGTGCTTGACTTGCAGGAAGTACAAGATTTGCCCCGTTCTCGGCTTTCATACTCTTAACACTATCAGCTAAGGTCTTATCAACAGTCGCTTTTATAAGGTTGTCTGATTGAATTTTAAATAATTCGGCATAATCTAATGTCTGCGGAGTAAATTTAATAATTTCCCCGTTTTCTGCCTGTATACCGTTTATACCTTTGTACCAAGTATCAATAGTTCTTTCTTTTGCAAATCTCGATTTTGTAGCAAAATGAGATGTCAACAAGCTTTTTTGTTTTTTGTTAGCGATATCCCAGATATGCGGTACATAGTTTTCTATGCCGCCTTCATTCACCTCAAAATCACCGCTTGCCTGAACAGCTTTGTATTCTGTGTAGAAATGTTCAAATTTTGCAGCTAAATCATCTGCTAATTTTGTAATTCTTTCTGCAAGACCTTTTTCGGAGTGTACTCTCTCCCAAACTTTGACTAATTCCGGTCTATTCAGGCTCTCCGGCAGCTCTGTCCGCTCTCTCAGAAACGGCATTATTTCTCTTAAATTTTTATCATTTACTCCTATTTGTTTTGCAATACTTCTTGTATGATTAATAAAACTATTTAGACTTTTGTCTGCATCATATCGTCTTGCATTGATTTCAGCATGCCAGCGCGCAATACCTTTTTTGAGTATAGTGTTATATTTTCTTGCGTCACCGACTTCCTTAGCCTTTTCTATAGCAGCTTTTGTTCTTGATTTTTTTACTTTTTGAGTTTGTGTTTCAAGTTTTATAACCGGAACATTATACACATTTTCTCTGGTCTTTTCGTATCTCTTCTTTGGTTCAATACCAAGCGGCTTACTTTCCTCTGATTTCCTTGATGAAGAATTATCGCCGTATAAGTCCTCTGTATCTTTTTCAAACTCTTTTATAAGGTCAGATACAGATCTGCTGTTTAACCGTTCATTTTCGTATTCTTCCTGATATTCTATGAGCTTCTTTTTCCCATATTCCTCAAGCTGCTTTATTTGTTCCTGAACTTTCTCAATTTCGGAATTTATCGCAGCTTCTGAATCCTTGCCCTCAAAATCAAGCTCAAGGCGTTTGATTTTTTCCTGCGTTCTGTTCAAAGAATATTTATATTCTGCTAACTCTTTCTTGTATCTTTTTACGCGGTCAGCTTGATATTCATAATTCCACTTATTGAATTCTGGGTCTATGTTTTTAAGTTCTTTTTGTGCAGCTTCTAAGTCCTGAGTTCTTCTTTCTATCATTCTTTTGTTTTCAGAAAGGCTGTTTGAATAGGATATAGAGGTATCCAATCGCCCTTGAAGCTCCTTGACCTTTGCTTCCAGTTTTTGCTGTTCAACCTTGACAAACATACGGACTTTTTTATCAGGGTTGGAAATCATATTTATTTTTTCCTCAGCTGTATTGAGTTCTGATGTATCAATATACTCTTTTGTTTCGTCCATAATATTATTGATACGGTCAGTTTTTTCATTCAGCTTTTGGAACATAAAACTGTCAGAAGAATTTTTTAAAAGAGGTACAACAACCCTTATTTTTGAATAACGGTTTCCTCTTCTCCATATTCTGCCTACAATCTGCATATAGTCAGTCGGATTCCAATCCATATACGGAACATAAAGAACTGATGAATTTTTGTTCAAATTCATACCTTCTTTTATCTTATTTGTTCCGATAACAAGCTTTATTTTTCCGTTTTCGTCATTAAATGAATCTGTAATTTGCGGAATTTTATCATCAGATACACTGGAATCAATAATCGCCACTTCATCAGCTTTGAATATACCTTTATTAACAAAATACTGCTTTAGTTTTGGCAGGAACTTGACACCAAGCGGCATATATATCAATTGTGAAGTTTTCGGGTCTTTCTTTTTCATTGATTCTACGGCTTTTGCAATATAATCAATTTTCGGAGAATTCTTGACAAAATCTTCAGGTGACACATCAAAATTATCACTTGCAATATCCGGTGATAATGTTGCTTTTCTTGACTGATTTATCGCTTTTAATATTGCTCCGTCATTCTTGTTACCGGTTACGGCTTCCGCTTCCGCCTCTGCAATCAAATCTAACTGCGATTGGCTCGGCTCAAGTACAACGCGTTTCGTTGTTTTATCCGGTCTTTGCACTCCGGCATCTTCCGCACTTCTTATGAGCATGACTGATTTAATCAATTCTCTTAATGAGCTTGCGTTCTTGAATCCGGTAACTACCTGTTTGTATTCAACTTCATTACGGCTGTTTACTATCCAATCAGAGCTTATATCGGCATAGTTTTCCATAAACTGGTAAACATTATATAACCCCATTTTATCGAGTTTATCTTTGCCGATAAATGAAGTCATATTGAATACTTCCAGCGGACTGTTATTGAATGGAGTAGCCGTAAGCATAAATACATTTCTGTTGTTATTATTATTCAGTATATACTGTGACAACAAAAACATCCTTGCGGCACGCGCAGATGTGCTACCGCCGGAAATGTTTACATAAGTATTTCCTTCTTGCCCGTCGGCTTTTGCATCAGCAAACAGATTTTTAAAGTTATGCGCCTCATCAACCGTAATATGGTCAAAGCCTAAATCCTGAATATTATGGAGCTTTTTATTCCCTTTTTCGGCCAATCCGAGAAGCTGCTCCGCACGTTCTTTTGCTTTTTCGGTACCGCGTTTTGTGCTTTCTCTGTTGAAATCATTTTGAACCTCATAAATTGTATTTATAAGCTCATTTGCGGAATTTTCGCCGTACCAAATATTCCCTAATGCTTCATAAGTTGCAACAGTAACACTATTCACTGAAACTTCACCGTCGAATTTACTCATATTATCGACATCATTTATTTTCAGGTTCGGGAAAGTTTCTTTAAATTCTCTTATCCAGTTATCTTTTACCTGTTTAGGTACTAAAATAAGCGGTTTTTTACATCTGCCCATCTGCATATTCTGAACAGTAGAAATAATGCCGGATAGAGTTTTACCGACTCCAACCTCAAATCCCAGCAAGCCCACGCCTTTATTAGTTAAGAAATTTATACCTTCAACCTGAACATTTTGGAGTGCAAGAGGTTCACCATAAAACTCTGAATTAAGCCCCTTGATTAAAAGTGGCATATTTTTATAATCGGGGTTGTAAACTGCGTTAAAATTTCTGTTCCAAGAATCTTCCAATTTGTCGCGCTGTTCCTGCGTTAATTCATTTCTTACAAAATCGTTGAAAGTTTTGTCTACTGTGTTTTTCAGTTTCGTCAGGTATTCAGCGCGCTGCATATCACGCTCTTTTTTCTTTTCAGTTTCAGAGAGTGTATAGCTTGAGTAATGATAATCAATATTTATCTTTGCACCGTCAAGGAATTTTCTTATATCCCATACTGAAACCCCATTCCTTTCGGAATTTGTCAGATTTGTAACATAATCCTCATATTTTTTGTCAAGCGTTACGGCTCTTAAAACTGTCCTATCTTCGCCTGAATAATAACTGTGTTCGGTTACTTCTTCCTGTCCAACGACAAGTTCTCTGATAAAATCAGATGTCGGATTAAAAGATATTTGTTTTACAGTTTTCTTTTCCGGAAGAACTTTATTTAATTTTTTACGCTGGATTTCTTTCTGTTCTTCTGATATATCTTCGTATTCAAGTGCATCGAGTTTCTCGTAAATATCCCCCTGAAGGTAATTAAAATCGTTGTACAACTCTCCGTCATACATATTAACCTTTTCGCTAGGAGAGTACTTGTCTTTTGGCAGCGTACCGTCAACCCGTGTATCATTAAAAAGTTTTAAATCTTCATCCGATACTGTATTTTCCGGTACATATTCTTTATACTCAATATTGCCTTTATTTTGAACTGTCAAGTTTTTCTTACCAGTTGTACGGGATTTCCGAGCAACTGTTTTTTTAACTCCGGTTTTCAATTCTCCGGTATTTCCGGATAGCTGCGTTGTTTCTTTAATATCTTTCACAGATGTGTCTATACTATCAACGGCATTTTTATCGCCCTTGACATATTTTTCCATTTTACCGCCAAAACGGCTTTTTCTTTCCTGAACTTCACCGAGTATTTTTTCAGGATGCGCCGCAAACCACTTTCCTAGATTTATATTTGTTTCAGCTTTTCCGGAAGTTTTCCTCAGTACAATAATATCTGTACCGATTGATGTTGTATCGAAAGTATTTTCAGGCAACCTGTATGCATCAAGCAACTGGCATTTTTTACCTATTTCCTGTTTTCCGGAAGTAATTGCACCGTCAAGGAATGAACTCGGCACAATAAATGTCATAACCCCGTTTTCCTTTAGGCTGTCAAGACCGCGGTTTATGAAATATGCTTCAAGCCGCGAAAACTTTTTACCTTCTCCCAAGCCTTTATATCTGCCGGAATATGCCCCGTAAGGTGGATTACCTATAACAATATCGTATTCACCTTTTACAGATTTTATCGGAGTATTATTTTCTTTATTTATAAATCTCTCTTGAAACTCGCCGGTTTCAACATTTGTATCAGGATACAAAATTTTTGTAATCCTTGCACTAACCGGATTCATTTCAACTGCGTCAAAAGTTACATTTTTCGGAGCATGTTCTATAAATCTTCCCACACCGACAGACGGTTCTAAAACTTTAGCACCGTTTGTATTAACATATTGAGAGGTAATATCCCACATCTTTTTAACAATATTTTCGGGAGTATAGTATTCTGACAGCAGCCCTTTACCCTCTGCCCCTTGCTTTTCAAGACCGCCTGCACCGGCATATTTTTTTAACCAGTTTTTAATTGCTTGCGGCATTCTTACACTTCCGGCATAAATCCTATATTCGCCGTCATTAATAAATTTTTCTATAGCTTGATTTAACTCATGCTGATTTGAATACTCTTTATTAATAATTTCAGCGTGTTTTGAACTTATACCTCGTCCGTCAGAAGATGCGTTGTCCTCTCGTCTGTTTTCATCAGAAGTTCGCTCATCTGTGGATTTTTCCGGTGAAACTCTTCCGCTTGTTTCTTCATTTGTAACCGTTGTTTCTGGTATTGAGGGTCTGTTTGTATCAACTTTCTCAACCACATGTCCATTTGAAGTACCTCCATTATTTTGCACATTATTATTTTCTTTATATATTCTGTGAGCATCAAGTAAATTTCTTAATTTCTGAGCAGCTTCAACAGTTTCAGGATTTCCCCTAAGTTTTAAATAATGAAGAGCAGCAGCGTTAGATTCATCTAATGTTGCTGTATGATTCTTTAGTTTGTCAATTATAGAAGTATCAAAACCGGTTTTAGCGGATGTATCAACCTGCTGTGATTTTTTTGTCTTTCTCGCTACTTTTTTCTTCTGTTTTATCTTTACTCCCTCAGGTAAACTTGCACTTTGCGCCCAATTATCAAGAGAGTTTATTGCTTCAATAACCGAACCTCTGTTTTCTGGAGAAATATCATATATATTTATTTTGTTTCGCAATTCTCGTATTTCTTTTTGTCCAAAATTCTCGTAAAATTCTCCTTTATTTAGTTTTTTTTCAAGCGACTTCTTGACATTTTCAATTTCTTTAAGATGTGAATTTACTATTTGTTTTTCTGACATATTTGGAGCGAGTTCTTGAAGTTTTGTCGGTACTTGCGCCTTTTGTTTAATTTGTTCAGAAGCTGTAAGCTCTTGTTTTGCAGAAATATTAGGGGCAAGTTCTTTTATTTTTTCAATAGCTCTTGTTTTTGCAGCAGCTTTACGCTCTACTTTTTCAGTAGTTTTAGGTTTTTCTAATACTGCTGTTGCGCTTTCTGCTGGAGCAGCCTGCTGTATTTCATTGGCTGCCTGTTGTACTGTAGTATTGTCTACGATACTACTAACTCCGTCTTGAGTGAGGTTGCTTAATGTTTCTCCCTCTTTGATAAGGTTCGGCATACCTGTATTCTCTACGGAAGTATCCATAGAATTATTGATTATTGTTTCAGGAGATTGTGCCAATTTTGCTGCTGCTTTTGTCCTTGCTTTCTCTGCTATATTCGGCGCAATAGCTTCTATGTTTTGATTATTAGAAAAAACTCCTTCACGGCTCAATTGATGTAATACATCCGCTGCTGTCGGTTGATTTACAATGCCGTTGACCGCATTTGCAGCGTTATTTAAGGTATCAGCAGCAGAATCATATAAGACTTTTCCCCCGTCTATGAGTTTAGCAGATACATTTTGTAACGCCTCTGTCGGTGCTTGCGGTAACTGCGTATCAATAGGCTGAGATATAGCAGTAGCACCGGCACCTAAGATACCGCCTGTCAATGCACCCATTCCGACAGCTTCGCCAAGTCTTGAAAGATTATCACCCAGATTTATACCGAGTAATTTTTCAGCTCCGATAGATACGCCTTCCTGCATACCTTCTGTAATGCCTTCTGTAAGAGTTTGCTCTCCTGCGCTTTTTAATATTCCTTTTACACCCTTTGTTGCAGCACCTTGCGGAAATAACTTACCAAACAATAATCGGTCTGATACGGTTTCAAGAGCCGTATTAATTCCTTTTTCTGCTATTGCTGTGTTTTGGATTGCTTTTAGTTCATCTGCATTAGGCAATCTTCCATAAACATTTTGAAAAGCCTGTATTTTATCAAGATACTGTCCTTCCTGTGCAAGATTAGGAATACCTGTGCCTATAGTTGTAGCTATACCCGTTCCGACTTTTCCCAGACCTGCTGCTTTTGCGGCGGGTTCTTCTGCGGCCCCCCCCCCCGCCGGCCGAAAAAATC
>UNSK01000028.1 GCA_900552525.1 Candidatus Gastranaerophilales bacterium
ACAGAAGATGACCTTTTTACCCCCCCCCCCCCCCCCCCCTACAGCTCAATCCAGCACTACAAGAGGGTTTTAACCACTTTTTATTATCCTTAGCGACACTACATATCATATCTACATTATATATCACATTTATTAACACTACAATGTATGATATACAAAAGTTTACATTAATTCGCAAATCAATTTTTCTATGTTAAGTTTTGTAACAAATAAATACCTTTGTGAAATTAGATATTTTTGAAATACTTAATATATATGTAAGATAAAAAAGGTATAGAAAGATGGCAAACACAGCAGCTTTATTAGGAACATTATTAAATACTAATGCAGACATTAATTACTACACTCAGCAACAAATTTTCTGGAGTGGTAAGTATGAAGCAAATAGCGCTAAACTTGAAAAACAAGTTAAGTACGAAGAAAAATGGGAAAGTGCTTTTGACTCTGCCATTGATAATACAAAAGAATTAAATGTTGGTGGCGTAAGAGTCGCTGAAGGCAACAAAAATGAAATGATAGCCGATGCTTATGCACATGCTAAGGTTAAACAATATAATGAAGAGCTCTCTTTAGAACTCGCAGAAATGGATGTTGAATATGACACAATGCAGACTATGTACGAATCTATGCTAGAACAGTTACGTGCACAGAAAGAAGGTCAAAAGACTGCGACTACAAGTGCAGCCCAAGACACCGGCTTACTGCAATCATAGTAATAAGCATTACCTGTCATATACTTTGGAGGCATTATACATCAAAGAGGCTATGGTCATTGGGCCTACCCCTCCAGGTACAGGTGAAATATATTTCACTGAAGGTGATACAAAATCAAAATCTACATCACCGGTTAATTTGCCGTTCGAATCCCTAAAGATTCCAACGTCAACAATTACAGAATTATTATTAACCATCTTACATCTTACAATCTTTTTACCAACCGCAGATATAATTATATCGGCGGTTTTTATTTTGCTTTCAATGTTCTTAGTATAAGAATGGCATATAGTTACAGTGGCATTTCTTCTTAAAAGCATTTGCGCCATAGGTTTACCTACAATATTTGAACGCCCAATAATTACAGTATCAGCACCTTCAATAGGAATATTGTACTCATCAAGCAGCATTATAATACCCTGAGGCGTTGCCGGATAAAAATATGGCTCAAGACCTATCGCTAGTCTGCCAACATTCTCCGGAGTAAATCCATCTACATCTTTTTTAGGTGAAATTGCCGTAACAATCTTATTTTTATCAATATGAGCAGGTAAAGGAAGTTGAACTAAAATACCGGTAACATCGGAATCATTATTCAATTGTTCTATCTTATTAAGGAGCTCTGTTTCTTTTATCTGAGAATCTAATTCTATAATAGTAGATTTTATCCCTATATTTTCTGCTGCAAGTTTTTTATTTTTTACATAAATTTGGCTGGCAGGATTATTTCCAACAAGAATAACCACCAGATGAGGCTGTTTGGATAAGTTACCCACCTTTACTTTAAGATTATCCAGTATTTTTTTTGATACAGCTTTTCCATCAAGAATCATCAATTATTCTCCTGCGGCAAATTCAGTCTAAAATAGAATTGTTCAACGGCATCACTTACCAGCTTAGATTTTCTATCTAATTTACCATTTGCCAGGCTTTCATCAAAAGGAATTGAGCCAAGTATATCAATTTCCGCCTCTGCAAGCTGCTCCGCAATTATATTCATATCTTCATTTTTTACCTTATTAACTACAATGCCCAGCTGTCCGCCAGCAGCATATTTTGCAGAAAATTCAGATATTCTTTTGGCAAGGTGTATGGAATCAATTGACGGATTAGTTACAATTAAAGCTAGATTAATATCTGTATCTACGAGCTGACTTAGATATTTTAAGTCAAATTCACAATCAAAAATAACAAAATCATATCTTTCTATCAAACGTTGGCAGGCATCATTTATTTGTGATGTAATAGGGCATCTGCAATCTTTTGCGCCTACAAACCAGGACACTATAATATCGACATTATCATTTAAAGGAACAATAATATCCTCCATAGCCCATTCTACATATTCGTGTTTTGTCATTCCTTCAGGAATCCCCGTTTTATACTCATGCTTACCGCTGCGTATGCCATAGATAGTATTACGGATATCTAAACCGAATGAGTGCGCTAACTCACTGGATAAATCGTTATCAAATAGTAAAATTGATTTTTCTGGAAATTTATCCTGCAAAATTTCTAATAAAGCTTTGGTTATAGTAGTTTTTCCGCTTCCGCTTTTTCCTGTAACAGCTATTTTTATTGACAAATTTTAAACCCTCATCACTTATTAAAATACTATCATAAATATACTTATTACAAAACAAGGCAGTTATATAACTGCCTTGATAACCAATTTTCAATAAATTGTTAATAATTACACAAGTCCTTCTTTTACAGCTTTAACGGCGGCTTGAACACGGTCATTTACACACATTTTCTGGAGAATAGAACAAACATGAGCTTTTGCAGTATGCACACTTACTATTAATTCTTTAGCAATTTCTGTGTTGCTTTTGCCATCTACCAGATGCTTTAGTACTTCAAATTCTCTTTCTGTAAGAGGAACTCTGCCTTCTTCAGCAGCTTTATCTTTCAAAATGCCTATAGTTTCCTGCTTAGGGAATGAGTCAAGAACCTTTCTGGCAATTACAGGATCAAGCCAGCATACTCCGTTGTTAACATCACGAATAACGTCTGCTAATTTTGATGGATCAATATCTTTGAGGCAGTATGCCATTGCACCGGAAGAAAGAGCTGCAATAACTTCTTCTTCTCTGTCATGTGAAGTCAAAGCTATAACTTTAATTTCTTTATTCATTTCTTTCACTTTTACAGTAGCTTCTATCCCATTCATGCCGGCAAGCCCTAAGTCCATCAGAACTATGTCAGGAGTGTATTGTTCTATTAATTTCAAACCGTCTAATGCATTATCACTTTCTGCAACAACTTTAATATCCTCATTAGAGTTAAGTGCACACCGTAAACCAACACGGGTGAGCTTGAAATCCTCTATTATGATAACACTAATAGTCTTCTTCTCTGCGCTTACTGCTGTACTCATTATTAATCCTCCTATCGGGGTAGTATGTATTATATAAGTGTCCCCTACGATTATATTAAATAATACACCTAATTCATAGTATATTACCCGTCTTACTGATATTTATTACACATGTTCATTTATTAAGTCTATAACTTCACAAACTGAATAATTATTTTCTGCAACAAATATGTTCTTTCCGGTCTTATTAATAACATATTCCAGCGAATTTCCATCCAAAAATAAGTCAGAATAAGGCTTCAACATGATAGATGGTACAATAATATAATCTGCATTAATATTTATTATAGCATTAATTAAATCTTCTGATGTAATAAGCCCTGCTACTGTAATATTTTTACCCCAATATGTTGATTTCACAGGATGTACAGAGGTGTACAGATTTTTAATTCTATTTAGCTTTGATGAAATATATTTAAAAGCTGACTCTGCAGCAACAGAACACGCAAAAGCTATTGCCAACTTTTTCTCTAGTCTGTCAGGCAGTTCAAAAGTATCAAAATCATCCATTAATGTTCGCAAAGAACCTACTCCATCATCCAGCTGTGAAAAATTACCATAGTAATCTGCAGAAGGTATATCTTGGCCGGCTAATAGGAAAAATTCATCAGAACAGCAGGCCTTTGGATAATTTGAGGCTATCTCAATAGTTTCTTTTGCTATAAGCGCATTTACAGTTTTGAGTTCTGATTGTCTAAATTGTGTTACCCCTACCGGCACAATAGCAATAGAAAGAACAGCTTCTCCTAAAGAAGACAAGTCTTCCAGAGTGCGTCTTAACTCCTTACCGTCATTATATCCGGGGCACAAAACTATCTGCGTATGGAAGGGAATTTCGTTCTCTTTAAACCATCTAAGATTATCCATAATTTTGCCGGCATTTGGATTTCTCAGCATTTTTACACGCAAATCAGGATTTGTTGTATGTACAGAAATATAGAACGGACCTAAATGTAACCTGGATATTCTTTCTTTATCACTTTCACTTAAATTGGTTGTAGTTATATACGTACCCTGTAGATAAGAGAGTCTATAGTCATCATCCTTAATATAAAGAGTCTTTCTAAGCCCTTTTGGCTGCTGTGCGACGAAACAGAATATACAGTTATTTAAACACGGTTTAACTCTATCAAAAACAGCACATTCGAAAACTATTCCTAAATCTTCATCAAAGTCTTTTTCAAGCTCTATTTCTTCAATTTCTCCATTTTTTTTCTGGATTTCAATAGTTATAAACTCATTTTTACACAAAAACCTGTAATCAATCATGTCCAGCAGTTTTTCACCGTCAATTGAGAGCAAAATATCGCCTTCTTCAATTTCTAGTTCATCTGCTATTGAGCCCTGCACTACGCTGCTAACTACGGCCGGCATGTTCAAATCCCTCCAAAAGTGATATGAAGTTCCTGTACTCACAAATCAGGTTATCAAATACCATACCCGGAAAATACGACAAATCTTTAGATGAAACAAGATTTTTTGTATCTATTAGTATACTTTCTGCCTTCTTCTTTAATTGGCTAAATAAAGCTAACTGTTGTCTATTATCAAGAACATCTGCGCACGCAAGTTTTATTCTTGCAGATGTCAAAAACTGGATAGGATTTTCCCCTGGAGGTGCAGTTAAAAGGCGTTTGAGCTCATCTATACCTGATGGTGTAATAGAATAATAAACAGATGGTCTTCCGCCTTTAGACATTGTTTTTTGAGTTTTGACAAAGCCAGAGGTTTCTAACCGCGTTAAAGCGGGTTTTATGGTTCCATAACTAGGGGTTGTTAAAACAGAGAATGTATTTCTGATTTCTTTTGAAACACCATACATTGTTAACACTTTCTTGCTCAACTCAAATAAAATTAGAAGCTCAATCATTAATACCTATTCCTCATTCTTGACAATGCCAATAAACTCCTGCGCAAGCTTCTGACTCCATTTCTGGTTAATTTCCTGCTCAATAATATTAAGAGCCTCTTCTTTTGACATAGCCTCTCTATATGGTCTTTTCTCTAATAGAGCAAAATAAGAATCTACTATTAAAATTATTTGTGATTCAATAGGAATTGCCTCTCCTGAAATTTTTGCAGGATAGCCCGTTCCATTCCAGTTTTCATGATGTTTTTCTATAATCGGTAGAACATCTGTTACATTTGATATTGGCTTTAAAATTTCACGAGCAGCTATTAATGGATGCTGTTTTATAGAAGCTTTATCATCGTCATTTAAAGGTTCTTTTTTTCTCAATATCTCTTTTGGCAGCATTGTATTACCTATATCATAAAGCAATACTGCTACTTTAAGCCTATCAATTGCATCTTTAGATAAATCAAAACGTTTTGCTAGAAGCGCAGCCAAATCAACCTTTTGTTTAACGCCTCCTTCAATATGCTCTGGATTATAAGTTGCAACAAGCGCATCTGCTACTTGATAAAGCTTTTCATTATTGATATTCATCTCTTGAAGCTTTTTGGTCAAAAGTCTGGATGTTGAATCATCTACAGGTATCCTATGTTTTGATAAAATATCGATAAATGTATTTACTGCAATCTCCTGCCAGGATGTTTCATATGCAGGTCTTGCAATTGTTACACGGTTTCTGCCGTTGCGCTTTGATTCATACATTGCCCTATCAGTAATTTCAAGCAGTTCTTCTATGTCTTCAGAATGCTCAAGATAAGTTGCAACACCTAAGCTTGCCGTTATTCTGCCGATTTTCTCTAGTTCTACCGCTTCAATAGCCTTTCTTATACGTTCAGCAGCAATACAACCGCCTGCAGAATCTACCCCTGGTAACAGGAGGTTAAATTCTTCTCCCCCCATTCTTGCAGCAATATCAATTGACCTTGCATTATTTTTAAGAACTTCAGCTATAGCTTTTATTGCTATGTCGCCATAATTATGCCCGTATGCATCATTAATCTGTTTTAGATGGTCCAAATCAAGCCCGATTACTGTAAATTTTTGCCCTTGTCTGTCTGCACGTACAGCTTCTTTTTTTATAAATTCTTCAAAATATCGTCTATTATAAAGTCCTGTCATCCCATCAGTAATGGCTTGTTCTTTAACAGCTTGAAACAAATCTGCAATGGTTATTGCAAGCTCAATCTGCTTTGCAAATAAACTTAAGAAATTCAATTCACTTCCACTAACAGTTTCTCTTGAAGAAAAAACAAGCAGCGAACCAAAGTGAGTTTGTTTTGACATTAGAGGGACTAAAATATATGATTTCATCTTAGCTTCTCTTAAAAATTCTTCAACTTTATTTGTATCAAGCTCCGGGATAAAGCCGCATACCAGCTCTGAAAGATTTGTAGACTGATATATTTGATTATTTTTTACTGCATTTTTAATTTCATTAATTTCGGGAAAATTCATGCGAAAATCAGAAACATTACACTTAAACTTTTCAGAAAACTTAATATCTAAATCGTCGCGTGAAGATGCAACAATCTGCAAATATTTACCATTATTATCTGCTTTTTCTTTTACAATAAAGCTGTATAAATACCCCAATTCCCCCTGAAGACTATTAACTATTGCATTTAATACACTGGACAGAGGCTTTGATGAATTCATCATATCCCATATATGCTGAAGAGTAAGCATCTGTCTATTAGCTCTATCAAGCTCTCTTGTTCTTAATTCTATTTCTGCTTCCAGTTTTGCATTAATTTCATACACTTCAAGCAAAGACTGCTTGCCGGAATATACTGTTGATTCTACATGATCGAGCTGATGTTTAAACTTTCTTATATTATCGAAAAAGCCCACAGGCAATATCCTCTAATTCCAAGTACTTTTTTTAAAGTATAACATATTTTATATATAAATAAAACCTCCTTGACGGGAATTGAACCCATGACCTCAGGCTTCGGAGACCTGCGCTCTATCCAACTGAGCTACAAGGAGGCGCTTTAAATTAATTTTATCATATAAATAGCATTTTTTTTATTTTCAAGTTTTAATTTAATATATAAAATAGAAGGACGAATAATGAAAATAACTTTTAATTACTACACACCCAAATTGTATACCCACTTTAAGGCTGCAGATGCTCAGCAGGAGCACCGTAACTTCGAAAAACAGCATAGAGTTTTTGAAGATGATATTAACAATATTCAATCTCAAATACGTGAACTTAAACTCGAAATTAATAAGCTCAAACAACAGACACGCAAACTCAATACTAATGTCAAAAATTTAAAAAATAAGAATAACACTCTTGAACGTGATGTGTCTAAATTAAAAAACGAATATTAATTACATATCTAAACCTAAATCTAAAGTAGGAGCTTTTGCTACTATCGCACTGGAAGAAATTATATCAACTCCGGTAGCAGCTATATCATGCACCGTATTAAGATTAACATTTCCACTTGCTTCGACGATTGCTTTTCCATCTATCAAACGGACGCCTTCACGCATCATCTCAAGGTCCATGTTGTCGAGCATTATAATATCAACACCACAACCTAAAGCTTCCTTAACTTGCTCAAGAGTATCACATTCTACCTCAATTTTATGAGCATGAGATATATGTTTTTTTAACCTTGTTACTGCTTCTGTAAGAGAACCTGAAAATTTAATATGATTATCTTTTATCATCGCACAATCTGCGAGATTAAAACGATGCAAGCTGCCTCCACCAGTCTTAACAGAATATTTTTCAAAAGCTCTAAAGCCAGGAGTAGTTTTTCTTGTGTCAACTATCTTGGCCTTATACTCACCTACTGCTTTCTGATATTTATTTGTTTCTGTCGCAATACCGCTCATCCTTTGAACATAATTTAAGGCAGTTCGTTCACCCATCAAAATATATCTCGCAGGGCCTTCTATATCAGCGATTTTATCACCCTTACAGATTACATCACCATCATTAAAATAAAATTTTATATTTACTTTTGGAGAAAGCAGTCTAAATACAGTTTCAAAGACATTTTTACCACAGAATATTCCATCTGCTCTAGTATTAAGTTCACAGCTCATCATATCGTCTTCTGATGTTAAATAATCTGTTGTAATATCACCAAAACCAATATCTTCCTGTAATGCAGCCTTAACGTGTTCTTCTATAAAAAAATTATTTAACATTTATAAGCTCCTTCTCTTCATTTTTTAATAAATTAGTATGGCGTGCTACCCTATCAAGCTGAGAGTAGTCCGAACGACAGTGGGCTCCTCTTGATTCTTTACGTGATAGAGCAGAATCAATTATTAATGACGCAACACTGAGCATATTTCTATACTCATACTCTTCTTTATTCAAGCACTTTCTTGTTCTCTTGAAAGCTTTTTTCAAATTTTCTACTTCTTTGCGTGCTTTTAGCAAGTTTTCCTCAGAACGTATTATTCCAACATTATTCCACATAATATCTTTTAAATTTGCCTTCAAAAGCTCAATGTTATAATCTGCTTCGCTCAAAGGCTGGGAATATATATCAATAATACGTCTTATATTTTCATCAATTTTTTTAGGTATGGCGAGATTTGCAAAAGATAGATAATCTGCTAATTCATAAGCACATACAACGCATTCAAGCAGAGAATTACTTGCGAGTCTATTTGCCCCATGAAGTCCTGTAGAAGCACATTCTCCTATTGCATACAAGCCTCTGATTGAAGTCCTTCCCTCAACACTAGCTTTTATTCCCCCCATACTATAATGTGCAGCTGGAGCTACAGGTATAGGTTTTGCAGAAATATCTATACCACACTCGCCACATCTCCTTGAAATAGTAGGAAATCTTTTAAATAACTTCATATGATCAATCATTGAAGCATTTAAAAAGACGTTAAACTTATGTTCTTTATTCATTTCACTGTAAATTGCTCTTGTTACAATATCTCTAGGAGCCAATTCTCGTTTATCATGATATTTTGACATAAATTCCATTCCATGGTTATTTATAAGCCTTGCACCCTCACCCCTTACGGCCTCGGATATCAAAAATCTATCTTTACTTTCTGGACTTAATGCCAAAGCAGTAGGATGGAATTGTACAAACTCCATATCCTGAATAATTGCACCAGCATTATATGCCAAATCTATACCGTCACCGGTAGCTCCATCCGGATTAGTTGTATATTTATATAGTTGTCCTAAACCACCTGTTGCAAGCACCAGAGCAGAAGTATAAACAATTTCATGCTCTCCGGTTAGCTCATTATAAACTATAACCCCTTTACATTCCTGATCTGAATCTACAAGCAGTTCTGCTGCTACAGCATTCTCCATAACTACGATGTTCTCATCTGCTCTCACTTCGCGGCACAGGGCTTCTGTAATACCACGTCCGGTAGCATCGCCGCCAGCATGCAAAATTCTACGTATGCTGTGAGCTGCCTCTAGTGTAAAAGTAAGCTCGCCGTCAGCATTTCTATCAAAATCGACCCCATTTTCAATTAAATCATTAATCACTTCATCAGAGGCTTCAGAGATATATTCAACAGTGCTTCTATCACTTAGTCCAGCACCAGCTGTTAATGTATCTTCTACATGTTTTTCAACACAGTCTTCTGGATTTTGGTGCAAAACACCGACTATCCCACCTTGTGCATAAAGCGAATTGCTGTTTCCAAGATATGATTTTGTTAACAGCAGAACTCCTTCGGGTAAATTTATCTGCTGTGATATTTTTAACGCTGCATATAAACCTGCAGCACCGCTTCCTACAATTACTACTGAGTATTCGGAATATTTCATTTCTCCACTCCGCTGGCTACTTACTTAATATAATTTTAAAACAAAAAAAGCAAACAGAGTATAAATTAAATATTAAGATTTATCTTACTGACAGAGCAAGAATTTTTGGATGTAAAGAATCTTCAATAATAGAATCTTCTTCACTTATTGCAGGAGAATATTCTCTTGCAAGCTTCAAATCAGTATTATATCCGCTCAAATCTCCCATTGCTTTTTTTACAAGAGCTCTATCAACATAAGCACGCGGATTATTTTTATTTCTATCTAAGGCTAAGTTCCAAACTCTTAACGCCACATCAGGTCTGTCAACAGATAAATATATTTCAGCCATACATGCAAAACCTGCATATGCAAACGGATCTTGGTTAAGCATAGCATTGCAGTAATTCATAGCTTCTTTGTAATTTCCCGCGACTTTAAAAAGCATTGCGACTTTTAAATTGTCACTAAAAGATATTAAATCAGAATTAATAAAGTCATTTAATGCACCTTTGTGATCTCCAAGAAATAATCTTATTTCTGCACGATCTTTATATAGATTTCTAAGCTCTGCATCAGATGCAAAAGAAGGAAGGGTTTCAATGGCTTTATTCATTTCTTTCAAAGCCGTTGGTTTATCTGGATACATTTTTGCAAGATAAACAGCATTATTTCTATGAAATATATACTCAGTAGAACTATTATCACTGAAAAGTTTAGTGATGAAATACTTAGTATTATTTCCCCAAAAACAAAGTTGTAACAATTTGTTTCCAGGAGGACTGCAAAACCAAGCTATAAATAAAAAGCCTACAACAATCCAAACTAACAGTTTGACATCATCTTTACGACTTTGCTTTTGAAAATTAGTAATCATTCGTTCTCTCTTCCTTATGTCTATATTTTATACTATAAATTAAAAAAAATAAAGTCCTATTTTACTTTTTATTAAGTTCAAGAGTTAAGTATTGCATCTACAGCCTCTATTTCTTTGACCGTTTTATTGTTAATAAAATTAAGAAACCTTGCAGAAATACTGGGAGCCAATTTTTCCACAGCTTCTCTATTTGTGAAAAAAAGTTCGAAAAATCTTGCCCATAATTCTGATGGTTGATTATAATATTTATTCAATCGATTAATTTTGGAATTAATTCTTGCAAGTTGTCTTTGATTTGATTTTAACCGAATATATGCAATTTGCTCTTCAGTAAGAGTTTTAAAATCATTTTCTAAAGTATCAACAGCATAAATTTGTGTTAAAACTTGTATTTTATCATACTTTAATAAATATTTAACCGGATATTTTAAAAGCCTTTCTATAGGCTTAAATGGTTCCGACACTTTAAAATTTGGATATACAGCTTTTATATAGCTTACTAATTTTTTATTTTCAAGCATATAATGCTGCTTACATTTATAAAGAGAAGAAGCAAATTCTTTAGGTACATTCTGCACTGTAATGTTTATTAATTCTTCTTGTTCTAATTCTGATAAATCCTTAAAAACAAAGTCCAGTGAGCTAAGAGTTGAATCATTGCAGTAATGAATATAATGCGCAAATTCATGCAAAAGCGTCGATAGCGTACTATCTGCATCGATATTTTCTGAAATATCAATTCTGTAGCCATCCCTCTTTTTACAAAAGATACCTTTATTACCACGAGCCTTATTCTTACCAATATTTACTATAACGCCTAATGACGTTATATACTCGGCTAACCTTGTGACCCTGTTTCTTTGACTAGCCATTTTAAATAATCTTCACTGCAATCAACTATAGGTAACGCAATTATTTCCGGTACTGTATACGGATGAATATCTTCTATCACAAGTTTTATTTTGCCATAATTGGTTCTTCTTGTTTTTATCATCATTAGAATTTCTTTTTCTTCACAAATTTCCCCATCCCACGAGAACTTTGATCTTACCTTATCAATCATACTAACACACGCTGCGAGTTTGTGTTTCAATAAAATATTTGTAATATCTTTTGCGATTTGCTTGTCTGGCACAGTGCAATAAATAACTATAATATCCATTATATCTCCTTATGATTTAAAAATTTTTCCCGGATTTAATATTTTATTCGGATCAAATACTTCTTTAACCTTTTTCATATAATCAACAGCAGTACCACCCGCAGAAATAGCCAGGTAAGCAAGTTTTTCTATACCTACCCCGTGTTCTGCAGAAATTGTCCCGCCAAGTGAAACTGCAAGTGCATATATTTCAGATTTTGCTTTGAAATACCGTTTTACTTCTTCATCATTTTCTAAATTCAGAGCAATCTGAGGATGAATATTACCATCTCCCAAATGCCCTACCATACATACTGCAAGATTATATTTGTCACAAATATCCTTACAGCCCTTAACCATCGTTGATATAGCAGAGCGTGGAACAATTATGTCATCCGATAAAACATCTGGAGCAAGTTTTGCAGCTGCCGCAAAGCTGGATCTTCTAGCCGTCCATACAGCTTCAATTTCTTCCTCTGTCTTTGCGATTTCAATATCTGAAACGCCAGCTTCTTTTAAAGCAGCAATCACGCATTCCTGCTGATAATTCATTGAACACTCAAAGCCATCAATGTTGACAATAAGCATTGCAGACTTGTCAGTATGCAATCCACAAGGATAAAACCGTTCTACAGTAGTAATGGAGTTGTTATCCATAAAATCTATTGTTGCCGGAAATATTTTATTCTTTATTATATTATTAACTCCATCAACTGCTGCCTCCAGCGAATCAAAATACCCCATAATTGTTCTTAGAGCTTCTGGACGTGGAATTAATTTGAGTTCAGCCTCAACGACAACTGCCAGAGTACCTTCACTTCCGATTATCAGTTGATTCAGATGATATCCGGCAGCATCTTTAATTGTTCCTTTACCAAGTTTTACCAGAGTTCCATCCGCCAGAACCACAGTTAAGCTTAAAATATAATCTTTTGTAGTGCCATACTTAAAGCCCATAGCCCCGCCCGAAGATTGAGCAATACTGCCGCCTATTGTTGATACTCTGTAATTAGATGGATCCGGAGGATAAAATAAGCCTTCTGCCTCTGCTGCTTTTTTTATATCAGCAAGTATGGCACCGGGCTGAACTGTCATAGTCATGTCAATAGGGTTAAACTTAAGAATTTTATTCATTCTTGAAAAATTCAATACAATGCCCCCCTCAGGACATGTACAAGCGCCAACCATGTTAGTGCCTGCACCTCTTGATATTACAGGAATTTTATTTTTATTTGCGTACTTTATAATTTCTTGAACTTGAGATATTGTTTCTACAAATACTACAGCATCAGGAGATACTGCAATAGTTTCTGAATTCGTAGAATCTTCTGCATAACAGTACAATTCTTCCTTTTCAGTCAAAACATTATTATTTACTATTCTTTTTATATTATCAATATCATTTTTCAACAACATGTGACGCTATTTTTTCAATACTCTTATTCAATTTTGCTATTTGTCTGTCCATACCGCCTACTTTTTTAGTAAGCTGAGCTGTGTCTTTCGGGTTAAACATTGCTGCCACATCCTCCAGCTTTGATTCCAGAGAATTGATTTTATCTTGCTGTGAAGACATTTTATCATCTATCGCAACCAAAAATCTATTCAAAGTTTCTTCTAGAGGTGACATATCAATTTTATTATTCTTATTATTTATAGTAGTTTCTACAATTACTCTGTCGAGTTTAGCTTCAAGAGAAGCAATTTTTTTAGCTTGTTTGTCAAAAACATTACTCAATGCTTCAATTAGCTCAGCGCTATCAGAATTATCCTCAGCTTCTGCCTTTAAGTCTTCAAGCATAACTTTAATCTGTCCGATATCATCAAGAGTTTCTACTTTATCGGAAATAGATGTAATTTGGGCACCGGCATTATCAACCCACTCTGCAAGATATTCAAATACCTGATTAAAGACTTGATTTGTTTTTGCGCCATTTTGAATCATTGTATTAATAGCACCTAGCTTATTATCTATTTTATCAAGTCCTGCATCCTGAGCAAAATTACGTGTTCTTTCATCTAAATCATTAATCACAAGCTTAAAGTCCTGTAGATTTTCTTGAAGAGTTTTATAAGACTCATCAGATGCAAGTATAAGTTTATTCGTTCTTGTACTTATGCTTACTATATCTTCGTTTAATGCATCAAAGTCTTTTTTAAATTCTTCTGTATTGAAATTTGGAATTTCTTTTTTGATAGAATCTACAAGTTCATATATATCATTCGTTGATGAAATAAGCTCTTCAAGTTCTTTAGACTTATTATCTTGTTTAATTTCATTCAGACTCAAACGAAGATTTGCAATATCAGACTCTAAATCCTGTAAGCTGTAGACATAGTCTATATCACCATCTGATGATATTATGGAAGTTATTTTTTCATTGATTAAATCAATATCTTCTTTTAGTGTATCAACTTTATTGTCAACAACTGCAAGATTATCTTTTACAGTTGACACATCATCAATAGTCGTTACTATATGGCTCAAAACAGTAATGAGTTCTGAATGCTTTTCTTGTATAAAATCAAGTATCTCTTCTTGTTCTGCAACAAAAGAAATCTGATTGAAAATATTTAAAAACTGGGTAATGATATCAGTTTTTAAATTATTTAACTCATTTTGCACTGATGTATCTTGAGCTTCCAACTTAGAATTAACACCTTCTATTGCTTGAAGCACACTATATTTTATAACAGCATTCATTTCTGTGAGTTCTGGCAAATTTGCACCGCATAAATCAGTGATATCTTCTAAATAACCAAATTGTTCTCTGATTAAATCTTCAAGCCCCTGTATTTGATTATTTACAGAAGTTTGGAACGCTTCATCAAAAGCCTTATTCAAAATTTGCGTTTTTAAATCGGCAAAACTCAAACTTAACTCATCAAGGCTTCCATTTATACCATCCAATACAGTTGTTATTGTTTTGTTAATTTCATCCTTAGAAACAACAAACTTGGAAAGCAAATCTTGTACTGCAGCTTCAATTTCTACAAATGAAGTATTATACTTAGAAGAAATTAACTTTATTTCTTCATATTTATCTACTACAGTATCAGTAAATTTCTTGTCAAATAAGTTAAACTTATCACTTATATTTTGAGAAATATTAGATGTGATAAAATTCTGCAGCTGTGAATTGAGATTTTCAGCCATTGTAGATACTAAAATCTCATTTGCTTTTTTCATATCAGACATTGCATCATCAAATACACTTGCCTGAAGCAATTTATTTGATGCAGCAAGCATATCTTCTGCAGAACGTCTTAAATCGGTACCGATGCTGTCTATTTTACTATTTAGCCCTGACGAATCCGTTTTTACATCTATATAAGATTTCAAATCATTTATATGGTTATAAATATAATCTTCGACAGAACTTTCTATATGAATAGTAAGTTTTGAAAGTTCATCTTTTTGGAACTCTCTCATCATATTCATCTGTTCTAACAAATCTTTAACAATTACATCAGCTTCTTTTTCTATATTATCTGCAATTATATTCAGTTCACTTTTTACAAAATTATTTACAAAATCTCTGCAAGCTACTGCTGTTTGCTTATTTATATCAATTTGCTCAAGAATTTTATTCGTGAACATTTCCATTGATTGAAGTTCGCCGGCAGCAATATCTGCACTAGCTGCCAGAATAGAATTGACCTTATCTTCTATAGACTGTTCTACTTCTTCCATAGCCTCTTTGCTGTTCTTAATTAAGGTTTCTGATATAGCAGAAACTTCTGATTTGGTAACATCTTTTGCTTCACCAATAAGAACATTAAAAGTATTGCTTAATTCTTTTAATTGAGATTGGAAAATATTCATTCTTGAAATCTCATCTTTATCCAATCTTTCATTCAAAGTTTCAAAAGAAGCTTTAAAATCAATCGCTTTTGCATTCAAATCCTCAAGCGTTTTTGAGCTTACATTGCTCAGCTGGGTTAACAGGTTCAAAGAGTGTTCTTCAAAGAGAGAATGAATTTTATTAAAGAGTTCATCCATTTCTCCTGTAACATTCTCTGCCAGACTCTGCCTTAATAATGCAGCTCTGTCACCTGCGTCTTTTCCTAATGCCTGTAATTCTTGAATTATAGAATTTATTCTTGCATTAACATTTTCCTGCTGCGCAGCTGCAACTGAATTAATCAGGTTTTCTAATTCTTGCGCTGCAGAAGAAGAATCCTTTGAGAGAATATCAATATTCTGCAGAATATTATTAACCTGACCGACAATATTTTCCTGTTGAGCAGTAGAAGCCTCCCTTATCAAACGGCTTAACTCACGCAAGGAGCTATTCACCTGAGTTTCAATATTTTCTTGATTTATAGAAGTTGCATTTTTGATAAGCTCTCTTAACTCTGCCAGAACTTCATCTGCCTTAGAAATGCTTGCTGACTGCTGAGCCTGAATTAAATTTTGTGCTTCAGTAGAAAGTTTCGATAATGATGCAAAAAGATTATCATCCTTTGCGGATAAATCACTTAAAATTTCTTCCAATTTACCTGCCAGTAAAGTTGAATTACTGCTCATTGAATTAGTAATATCAGTTTTTAAAGTGTTTATATCGCCGGAAATCGAAGCTACTTTCTCTGCAATATCCGCCTTCAATGCTTCTTCAGCAGAAGAAATTACCTGAACATTTTCTATAATTTCATTAAACTTTGTATTAACTTCACGGGCTTGAATTTCTAAACCTGAATCTACAAATTTAGCAATATCATCAAGTTGAGCTTTGAAATTTTCTGATAAAACGTTATTTTTCTCTTCAATTTCTTTTGCAAATGTATCTAATTTGTTTTTTAACGCGTCATAATCTGCTGAAGTCAATTCTATATTTTCATCCAGAATATGTTTTAAATTATTTGCAATCTCTTTTAAGCTGTTTTCTGAATTTGCATTCTGTTGAACCAGTGTGTTTTGCAGAATTTTATTAAGCTCAAGAACTTTTTCGCTAATAAAATTAGCCTGAGCTTCATTTTTAGCAGAAACATTATTGAATAATTCTTCTACCTGACCTTTGTACTGTTCCAAATTTTGAACTACAGTTTCTTTTATGCTGCCAGAAATATTAGTAAGTCCGATGTTTAGCCTTTCACCCAGCAGAGCATCATTATGTGCAAATAAATTAGTAATGCTTTGATTTAGCATCTCAAAATTTGTTTCTATAAGCGCAAGCTGCCTTGTTAAGTCTTCATCAATATTTGCATCAACAGTATCGACTTTATCACGGAGTTTTGCAAAGTCATTGGTTAAAATATCAACATTTTTCTTCAAATCATCTGCAGCTTTGTCATTAAGTGTACCAATCAATGCTTTTAGAGAAACAAAATTATCAAGAATTTTAGCCAGAGTAGATGTCAAAGAAGATGTTGTTTTATTAGTCAAATTATCAACAGCTTCTTCCATATTGCCAAACTTAGAAACTATATCATCAATTCTTGCCTCAATATTAGCTGAAAAATCTGTGACTTTAGAACCAAGCTCATCTACAGAGTTATCAACCATAGCTCCGAAATCATTTTTTATATAGCTTATTATTTCATTATTTGCACCTTCAACTTTTAATCCCGTTCCAGCAATTTGTTCGGTCAATTCCTCTACATTTAGTCGAAGTGTGCCTATTAACTGGGCTATTTCACCTTTTAATTCAGCTTTTATATCCATTGCATTCTGGATACTTTTTGAATGTAAATTTTCTGAAACAAACTTAATTTCACTGATTTTATCGGCATTCTCGCATGTGAAATCCTGTTGAAACTCTGCAACTTTATCCAAAATTGCATTTTTTAAAGCACCTAATTTTGCATCAAAATCAGTTCTTAATGTATTTGCTGTTGACAACACACCATTAATATTATCAGTCAAAACATTATTATTAACAGACAGCGTTTCTTTTATTTCATCAAAATTTTCCTGAACTTCTATCAGTTTGTTATAAGAATTTTGTATTTCATTTCTAATATTTTCGCTTGATGTAGAGATAGAAGTATTAATAATATCAATCTGTCTGTTTGTATCTTCTTGAATACTCTTAATGTTATTTTCAACTTGAGTTCTAATTACATCTACAATATCTCTAACATTTTCTACATAGTTTAAAGTGTTATCGCTAACAGCTCTATTAATAGTTTCTAACTTAGCTTCAATAGCATCAATACTTATATCCTGACGTGAGCTAACGTAAGAAAGGATGTCAACTATAGAAGAAGAGATATTATCAAGAACAGCCTTCAAGCCGTTAAGTGAAGTTGTTTGTGCCTGCTTAATTTCAGTTTCTACACTATCAAGCTTGCTTATTAAAAGCTCATATTTTCCAAATAAGTCATTGGAGAATTTCTCTGCCAAATCTCCTGAAGAAGTTTCAACTGCATTTGCTAAATCTTGTTTTACAGCATATAAGTCGACCTTCAAATCCTTAACTTTGTTGACAAAATCCAAAGCAAGTACATCTTCGACAGCAGCTTTTAACCCTGAAAATTCAACTTTTGCATTATTAATCTCAATTACGGAAGCATCAATTTTATAATCAAGAACTCCGGATAAATCTTTTATGTTATTTATCTGTTCCAGAAGCTGGCTTGAAGAATTTGCAACATAATCTTCCTGCTTTTCAAGTGACATTTTCAAGCTGTTTTCAAACATAGCAAGTCTGTCGGTAATATTAGAGAAGATAGCATTATTTGCAGATACATTATTTTCATCTATTTGAGAAACAATATTTTTTAATCCTGCAATATTATCTTCAACCTCTGTAAAACTCTTTTCACACAAAGCAGATATTAAGCTATGAGCTTGGTTTATACGTTCCGTTAGATTATCAGCGCTTGAAGATATTTCATTTAATGTTCTTGTTGCATTAACATCCACCAGCTGAATAACTTTACCGGTTTCAACACTAACATGATCCCGCACATTTTGCTCTGATTTACTCAAATCAGATGCAAGGCTCTTAAAGCTCACATTAAGATCCAGAGCTCTGATTGCATCATTAACTTTCTGAAGTTCTACAGAAGAATCAATAACGGCTGTTTGTATAGCAGAAGAGCCTTCATAAAGACCTTTTAATGCAGTTTCTAATGAAAGCTTAAATTCCTCAAAAGCTTGATTTGTAGAAATATCTCTAACAGTATTTTCCAGCTCTGCAAGTTTATCTAATAGAGCACGCGAACTTTGCTCATCTCTGTCTGAAATAACAGTCTTTAAGCCTGCTATAATATCAACAGATGCATCAATCTTGTCCGCTAAATTATCAATTTTATAATACTTATCAGCAAGATTATCAATGGATTGTGCAAGCGTCTGCTCTTGAGAAGCCAAATCACTTATCCACTGTTTTGCAGAATTTAAGTCATCCTGAGTTGCCAGGCCTCTAAGCGCATCTTCTATTTGCAGATTTTTTTTATCAAGCATCTGCAGTGCTGAAAGAATTGTATTTGAAGAATTTACAATATCTTCAAGCTCTTTGCCGAATTTGTTAATATTTTCCGATGGATCAATGCTTGATATAGTTTTTATTATAGTTTTGAAGTTTTCGTTAAGGCTTAATACAATTGAATCAAAGCCATTTGTAAGCCTTTCAATATCATTCTTAAGAAATGTTATATTTTTGACGATTTCTTTTTTCTGCGAATCGTCAGAACGCATAGCATCTAATCTTAAGGTTATATCAGTCAGAGTTTCTTTTTGGGAAACAACTTCTCTTGAAAATACAGACAGATTTGTTGCTACAATATCAAAAAGTTCTTTAACTTCACTTGATTTTAATGCATCAGCACTGTTTTTCAAAAGATTTGAGAATAGAGATTCAATAGCACCAAATTTAGAGAGCAGAACACTATGACGTTCGTCTAAATTTTGTTTGAGCTCTGAAAGAAAAATTTTGATAAGGTCAATATCTTCTTCTGTATTCAATCTTTCCAGCTTAGAATTAATGCCGGCTAAAAGTTTATCGACATCGGAAGTATTCAATATTCCTTGCGCCCTAATTGAGTTAAGCAAGGTTTTTATTGTATCAAAGTTCTCTGTAATCTCCGTAAAATTATTTATGTCTGCCATATACCTACTCTATCCCACATTCTACATTCATAACTTATTATATACTAATATAAACATAGTGACAAATACCAATTTTTTTTCTAATATTAGTTTATGAATTATATATTTTTTGCACTTATTTCAGTTTCTATAATCGCGGGGATATTGAATAATACGCTGGACAAGGTTGTAAATGCCATGCTTACATCCTGTAATACAGCTGTTCATATTGCACTTTCGCTAATAGGAATAATGGCTTTCTGGCTGGGTATAATGAGAATTGCAGAAAAATCCGGTCTTGTACAAATAATATCAAAAATTTTATATCCTGTAACAAAATTTCTTTTCAAAGATGTAAAAAAAGATAGTCCTGCTGTTGGTGACATTGCAATGAGCGTAACGGCTAATGCTCTTGGGTTAACAAATGCAGCAACACCTATCGGTTTAAAAGTAATGAAAGAACTTCAGGAAGAAAACCCTAATAAAGAGAAGGCTACAGATGCAATGTGCATGTTTCTGGGAATGAATACCGCAGGTTTTCAGATTATACCTGCAACTGTTATAGCTGTACTTGTAGGAGCCGGGGCTTCAAATCCAACTGATATAATACTTCCTACACTTATTGTTACAACATTGTCTTTTCTGACAGCAATAACAGCTGCAATCATACTCAGAAAAATATGGAGGGAAGATTAAACTATGCTAGAAACAATTTCTCTCTACATACTTCCTATAATGATTCTTGCTATTTTATGTACAGCTGTAGTAAAAAAAGTTCCTGTTTATGAAGAATTTATAGAAGGCGCAAAAGACGGCTTTAAGGTAGCAGTATCTATTATTCCTTACCTTGTGGCTATAATTGTTGCCGTTTCAATGTTTAAAGCATCTGGAATTTTAGATTTCGCTAAAAATTTTGCAGGAAGCTTGATTCCAGCGGATATCATACCTATAATTGCGACCCGCTCACTCTCAGGTTCTGCAACACTCGGGCTTTTCTCAGATATTGTGAAAGATTTCGGGCCCGATTCTTATATAGCAAAATTAGCTGCAATAATGGTTGGAAGCTCTGAAACAACTTTTTATGTACTGGCAGTTTACTTTGGCTCAGTCGGAATAAAAAAATATCGTTATGCGGTTATGACCGGTATTATTGCTGACATTACAGGTATTGTACTAGCAATTTTGGCTGCACGGGTGTTTTTTCTTGCCAGCAGCGGGTTGTAGTACAAATATTTGCTTCCGCTTCAACTATGCGTTTTAAGAGAGCTGCAAAATTTATATCTATAAAATTTATCTGGTCTAATTTTTCCACAATAAACTCTTCACTTCCGCAATTTGAACAATACCGCAGCTGCGGCACAATCTGTCCGCTCTTTACCATAGCTTTTAGCTTTACGCCGCAGCAAGCACAGCGTGTTATGTACCACTCATTTTTTATTAACTTACCGCAGTCAGGACAGTAAGCACACTCCCTATCAGGTGTGACATGCTCATGCCGGCAAGTATGCGTAAATTTAAATAAATCTGTTATAAACATTAGCTAAACCTCACTAATATTTATTTAATAATATGCAGAATTTTATCAAGTATTGTTAAGATTTGTTACAAAAAGTAGTATTTATATCAATTATTTATCTTAAAAATACTTAATATATACAGGGATATTAATTAAATTTAAGAATACACATACACATATATACTACACTTCACACATTAAAGTTTTTAGAGTCGTTCAGACTCTTTTTTTTATCATATGCAAAATTTATTGAAATCTTTCAAATACTCTGGAAATATTACTCAAATAACCTTTTGTATCAAAGCATTCTTCAAGTTCTGCATCGGTAAGAAGATTTTCACTCTTTATACCCTGCTTAAAATCACCGCCATTCAATGCAGCAAGGGCATGCTTCTGGACGATTCTGTATGCATCTTCTCTTGAAAACCCTTTTTCTTCAACAAGCTTGAGAAGAATTTTTTGAGAATAAATTATACCGCCGTATAGTCGGGTATTTTTCAGCATATTATCTTCATGAATAACCAAATTTTCCACAACACCTGTAAATCTATGCAGCATAAAGTCTATAAGAATTAACGAGTCAGGGAAAATAATTCTCTCTGCTGAGCTGTGTGAAATATCTCTTTCATGCCAGAGATTTATATTTTCTAAAGCTGTAATCATATATGAACGAACGACTCTTGCTAGTCCGCATAGATTTTCACAAAGAACAGGATTTTTCTTATGAGGCATTGCCGATGAACCCTTTTGCTTTGCACTAAAACCTTCCTCAACTTCTCTTACTTCTGTTTTTTGTAAATGCCTTATCTCAGTTGCAAATTGTTCAATAATAGATGCAATCATAGATAGCGAAAACATAAATTTCGCATGTCTATCTCTTGAAATTATTTGCGTAGAGATTTTAGCTGGTTTTAGCCCGAGCTCATCACAAGTAATTTGTTCTACCTCAGGCGGCAGGTTGCTATAAGTACCAACCGGTCCTGATATTTGTCCGACAGAAATTTCTGTTAAGGCTGCAAGAAAAGTTTCTTTTGCTCTTTCAAGTTCATCCAGCCAGTTCAGCAGTTTAAATCCAAAAGTCATAACTTCTGCATGTACACCGTGAGAACGGCCAATACATATAGTGTCTTTATATTTAAAAGCTTTTTCTTTAACTATTTTTATAAGAGCATCCAGTTGATTTAGAATTATTTTGGAACTATCAACAATCTGGAGAGCAAAAGCAGTATCAATAACATCAGAACTAGTAAGCCCCATATGAATGAACTTTGAATTCTCTTTCCCAACACTTTCATTTACTGAAGTTAAAAAAGCAATTACATCATGCTTAACTTCCCGTTCAACTTCATCTATTCTGTCAAGTGAAAACGAGGCATCATTTTTTATTTCTTTTAATATCTCAGGGGGGATTACTCCAAGCTTAGCATAAGCTTCACAAACTGCAAGTTCTACCCGCAGGTAATAATCAAACTTTGAATTTAGTTCCCAAATATTTTTAATTTCTTCTCTTGAATATCTATCTATCATAGAATTATTATAACAAAAAAGGGAAGGTTTTGAACCTTCCCGCTGAATTTACTTTTTCAAAGATTTCCAATAATCTTTTTCAGCCTGAATTGCATCCTTGGTAGCCTGACGTCTTGCCTGAGCTTCTTTTCTCTGTTTTTCTAATTCAGCCTGACGAGCTTCCTGCTGCTTTTTGTATTCAGCCTGTCTTGCCTCACTGGCTTTTTGCTGGGCTTCCATTTTAGCATTAAAATCTTTTTCCTTCTGTGTTATAGGAGAAAGTTTTTTGTTAACATAGTTTTCAAGTCTTGATTCTGCAGCGTTTGCAACTACAGTTGCTGTTAAAGCGATTACAGCTAATACAGTTAAAATTTTCTTCATATAAAAACTCCTTTCTTATCCAACAAATTAAATCATATAAAAAAACATTAATCAAGCATATTTATGCTATTTGTTTACGCTATTTTATTTTTCAAGTATAATATTAAGTATGAGTGTTGAATTACTAGGATTTAATATTGACAATTATTCGTTTGATGAGGCTGTTATCAAGGCAAAAAGTCTGATAGACGGCGATAAAGTTGCACAGGTTATTACCATCAATCCGGAGATGTTTCAATGTGCTGAAACTGATACAAATTTTGCTAACATTATAAAGGAAGCAGAAATGGTTATTCCAGACGGAGTAGGTGTAAAAATTGCCTTAAAATTAACAGGTAAAAGTGCTGAAAGAATACCCGGCGTCGACTTTGCTAAAAGACTACTGAAAGAAGCGGCATTAAGTAATATTCCGGTTGCAATCATTGGTTCAAAGGAAGAAATTGTAACAAAGGCCGTAGAAAATCTACAAAGAGAAATCAGTGGACTTAACATTGTTTATTATCATAATGGCTATTTTGATAATGATGATGAGATATATGGAGAATTAAAAAAACGTTCTCCGAAGCTTATACTTATAGCGCTTGGTTCTCCTAGACAGGAAAAGTTTATTTATGAAGCCAAGAACAGATTAAATCCGGCGCTAATGATAGGTATAGGCGGCAGCCTTGATGTCTGGTCCGGTTCTGTGAAAAGAGCTCCTAAAATTTTTCAGACCCTGGGTTTGGAATGGTTATACAGGACAGTAACCCAGCCTTCCAGATTTAAGAGGATTTTTCCTGCGCTTCCGTTGTTTTTAATTAAAGTTTTAAATTATAAAGATAGGATATAAAAATGCTAACAGATATTGAAAAAGAAGAGCTTAGAAAGGCTGCCTGCGAAGTCAGACGCAACATTGTAAAAATGGTTCATAACTCCAAGTCAGGACATCCGGGCGGTTCATTATCAGGTGCAGATATTCTTACTGTGTTATATAAAAAATGTCTTAATATTCCACAAGACTGGAATAACTCTCCGGAATTTGAGAATAGAGATAGATTTATACTCTCAAAAGGACACGCATCTCCGCTTCTTTATTCAATACTTGCAATGAAAGGAATTATACAACAGGCAGATTTAATGACTTTTAGAAAAATAAATTCTAAACTGCAAGGGCATCCCGCCAAACTATATCTTCCGGGTATTGAAACGTCAACTGGCTCTCTCGGTCAGGGGCTCTCAATAGGATGCGGAATGGCAGAAGGTTTAAAGCTTAAAAATAATCCTGCACATGTTGTTGTATACACCGGAGATGGTGAACTACAGGAAGGTTCCTGCTGGGAAGCTTTTATGCAGTCTGCACACAGAAAGCTGGATAATATTATTGCAATAATTGACCGTAACAGACTTCAAATAGATGGATGTACAGAAAATGTTATGTCACTTGATAATCTTTCTGATAAACTGCGAGCCTTCAATTGGGATGTTATAGAAATCAACGGGCACGATTTCAATGAAATTTATACAGCTGTTGAAACAGCTAAAAAATGTACACGCCCTTGTGCAATTATTGCCCACACAATTAAGGGCAAAGGATGCTCATTTATGGAAAATCAAGCAGGCTGGCATGGCAAAGCTCCGAATGATGAACAGCTTGAATTAGCGTTAAAAGAACTGGGAGAAGAATAAAATAATGAAAATATGTCCTTTCTCAGAAAATAAAGTTTGCAATGATGAATGTCCATTATATATTTCACCGGACGACCTTAATGAGTTTGTTACAGCGAGATTATCATCATTAGGTATAATAAGCCGTGCGGAAGGGGAGTGTTCGTTAAAAATGCTTGCACTCAGCCAGAGCAGATATATTTTTGAAAACACCACTACGCGCGGGTAGTAAATAATTTATACAGAATAACTCCAGCTGAAATACTAAGATTTAAAGACTCAACTTCCTTTGACATTTCTATAGTAACATTTTTATTAGCAAACTCTTTAAGTTCATTACTTAAGCCGGCAGCCTCTGTGCCGAACATAACCAGGACTTTTTCTGCTGGAGTATAATCTTTCAGCCAAACAGAATTATTTGATTTAGGAAGTGTTGCAACTCTTTCATACCCCATAAAATTCACCATTAAATCAGTTTTGTCAGCAAAGTGAAATACAGGAATTTTCCATAGATTGCCAACTGATGAACGCACGCATTTTGGATTGTATAAATCTACAGTATCTCCGTATAAAACAACTGCATCAACGTTAAATGCGGCTGTAGTTCTTAATATCGTACCCAGATTACCGGCATCTTTTATATTTTCCAGAAGCACAACATGTTTATAATCATCATTCCACTCCATCTCAAACTTTTTAGCTATTGCAGCAGCTTTAGGCGGAGTAACTGTCGATGAAATTTTGGACATTACCGGCTCTGTTACCTCAATTGAGTTTGAAAAATTTTTACAACCTTCGGTTTCAAAAATATGAACAATTTCTAAGCCGGAAGCTAGAGCTTCTTGTATACATTTTTCGCCTTCCAGCAAAAATAAACCTTTTTCATCACGGTATTTACGCTGTAAAAGCTTAGCTGTTTCCTTAATCAATTCATTATTTACACTTGTTATCTTCATAGAATTTCAAAATCCTTAAGCCATTCTTTTTCTTGCTCTGAAAGCGAATTATAATCAATCAATTTACCTTCGTATCCCATTTTAACAAAAGAATGAATTTTTCCATCCTTTTTATAACACGAATTTTCAAGCCTTACTCCGAAATAATCAGGATTATATAATCCTGGCTCAATAGAGAAACACATGCCGTCCTGTAATTCTGTATGAGCAATTTCGCTCTTATTTAAAGCTGGCGGAGCCTCATGAACATTTATGCCAAGCCCATGCCCCAGCCCGTGTCCGAATGTAAAACCTTCAATTTTATCATCCAGAATAGAATGCGCCAGCGCATCGTATTCGTAACCTGTTTTAAAATTCCTGTTGAATGCATTCAAAAAAGCTTTTAAAACAGTTGTATAAACACGTTTTTGCAGCATTGACGGCTGCCCTTTTACAAATACCCTTGTTATGTCAGTTGCAAGTCCGCTTTCATAGTAAGCACCGCAATCAATCAAAACAAGAGAGCCATCTTTCAATATAATATCTTTAGAGTTCTTTGAATAATGGGCTAATGCCGAGTTTTTATCAATTGCAACTATTGAATTGAAACTTAAAGACTTAGCGCCATACTTCATAAATTCTTCCCTCAAACGTTTTGCAATATCGTATTCGGATAAATTCTCGTTTGACTCAATATAATCTCTTATTGCTTGTACAGCCATATCAGTTCGTTCAAACGCCTTCTTGTAAGCTTCAATTTCTTGCTGGCTCTTAATTGCTTTCATTTGCTTTACAGGAGATAGATTATGAATAGGTTCTTTAATCAAGGCGTAATCATGTGCGTTAATTGAAGCTTTATCCACCAATAACTCACCATCAAAATTACGCAAAAATTCATCACAATCCTTAGAATTTTCAAACAATACCTGTTTATCAGAATCAATATAAAGCTTAGCCCATATTTTAGAAGAACAATCTCTTGAAAAATCCCTTAGTCCGGTAATATAGGAGGCCTCTTCTAAATTTGAGATAAACCATGGTTTTTCAGGTTTATAATCTATTGGATTAAAAGCACGCTCTAAAGGTTGATTATGCGGCTCTGTATAATTATTAATCGGATCTATATCCAATAATTTAATATTATATCCATTAAAACCTTCCAATCTTTGCTGTGAAACCTTTTTAGATACAATACCCAGAACTTTATCTTTATCTATAAGTTTTTTAATTTCTTCGTCCTGTTTTTGTCCTAATTGAAGTTTAATTACATTCACCCCTTCTTTAGCCTCATTATCTGCCTGCGTATGATACCTGCCGTCAACAAAGAGATAAATATTGTCTTCAGTTAATAAAGCATCACCGGTAGAGCCGGAAAATCCTGTAAGCGTATATCGTGCATTCTCACTTAATGCGGAATACTCCACCAAATATTCATTGGTGGAGTTAACCAGTAAATAATTAATACCTAAATCTTTTAATAAATTATTCATCAATTCCTGTTAATTTAATCAAATGCCAACCGAATTGAGTTTCTACAGGTTCTGAAACTTCTCCTTCTTTTAGAGCAAAAGCAGCATCTTCAAAAGGTTTAACCATCATACCTTTTCCAAACCATCTTAAATCACCGCCATCGCGTCCAGATGGGCACTTAGAATACTGTTTTGCTAAATCTTCAAAGGCTACGCCGTTTTTTATATCAAGCAGCAAATTTTCTGCCTGCTCTTTTGTATCAACTAAAATATGGCTCGCTCTAATTTTCATAATATTATTCTCCTTCTCTGCATAGATATTTTATCATTAAATATATTATTTATAAAGCTTTATATTATAAACAAATTTATAAATAAGCTCCAATGTTTTAGGTTCGCAGTTATTAACAGTATCAGTTATAAAATTTACTAACTCTTCCCTATCTTGATAATGCTCAAATTCAAATAAATCTTTAATATCCACATCCAGAACTTTTGCAATCTTTTCAATTTTATCAGGCTGAGGAAAATG
>UNSK01000029.1 GCA_900552525.1 Candidatus Gastranaerophilales bacterium
TAGAAATTTATGCTAAAAATTCAAACCAGCCTCCAAAAAGATATGAATTCTTAGAGATTCATATGGATTCAATAAGAATGGTTCATCCGACTTCTCAGGCATTATTTAGAGAATCGCCTAAAACTCAGGAAGATATCGCCCGATTTAGAGAACTTAGAGCAAAGTTGAACCAGACAAAACCTTTTTAAGTAAAAAAAGACCTCCAAAATCAGGAGGTCTTTTTATTGTAACGTATTGTAAAGAATTTGTTCAAAATCCTAAAGTTTCACGAAATTATGCCGTTAAATATTGTGAAACAAGTAAGATGTTATCTTAGGAGGTAACGTATGTCAGATGGACTGGACATCAATATTTTAACTGGCAGGGCAAAAGAGATTGCAGCAGAAGTTGATAATAAGAATGTTAAAGATGGTAAGTTATCAGAGAAGGAAATCAGTGTATTTCTTGCAGAGTGCGAAAAGAATGGAATTGAAGCTTCAAAAGAGCCATGGTACTCAAAATGTTCTGAGCTATTGTCAAAAAATTGGGATAATTTAAAAGGTATGGTAAAATCACAGCTGGCACTTCAAAATAACGATGTAGCAGTGCGGGATGCTACATATGTAGCTCCAGCTCCAGAAGTAGCATTAATGAAACAGGAAGAAGCGAAGCGTGCTGAAGCGAAAGAAACTGAAGTATCGTCGCTGCCTAAACCTCTTAAATTAGGTGCCAGGTCTAATATAAGAACTAATTATGAATGGTCAGAAGAGGAATTTGAAAAAGTTCTTGATCAGATGCTTAATGCTCCAAGATATAAAGGTAAATTCAAGAATAGTGTTTTGCAAGGGAAGGCAAAAGCTTTTATAGAAGCAGGCAAAAAGTTCAATATTGATCCGCGCATTTTGGTTGCTATTTCTATGTGTGAATCTCAGAGAGGTATTTCAGAAAAGGCGCGAAAATTAAATAATATAGGCGGACTCAAAATTGGAGGCAAATATCATCACTTTCAGACAGTAGAAGCAAGTATTGACTCTATTGCTAAAACAGTAAATACAAGATATCAGGAAGGTTTTACAACTGCCTCTAAAATTGCACATTCCGGCAAATACTGTGCCAAACATGCTGCTGCAAGCTGGCTCTCTGATGTAAATTCATATATAGGTTTTTTTGATAAATATTATAAAGACGAGAATTAAACAACAATATAGTTGTAAACGTGATTGAGTACATCTTTAAAAGCATTGTGATTTCCAAAGAATACGTAAAACTCTGCTGTATTACGTCCTATTTGCTGCAGGCTTTCAACTTCAATTGGAGGGCCGGCAGGAGTAGTTCTTGCCGGATTTTGCGGGTTAGATATCTGGCCTGTTGAACGCAAAATAGGAAGAAAAAGTTTGTTTTGGAATACTTCATACTGGGTTAATCCTTTGGTTATTATTCCTAAATTGTTTCCTTCTTCGTCAATTAAAAGTCCTCTCTGCATAGGCGCTGTATTATTTTTTACTTCAATACCGCGATTTTCCGGAAGGTTTTGTCTAATGTCATATTCCGGATTGAAGTTTCGTTTTATCAAAATATTCATATCTTCAGAAAACACTTCTCTTATTGAATTTGAAAGATTAAATACAGCCTGAAGAAGGTGATTTTTTTGAGAATTAATCCAATCAAACCGGAAATGGAGGTGTGAAGCATTTTTATCGAGGCTTACAAAGAGAGGTATTACATCCCAGCGGCCTTCAAAATCTATCTTTAGTGTTACTCTGGACGCTGTTTTAAGGATAGGTTTACTTCTTATAATATGAAGCTCGGTTCCATAATCATCCTTTTGGGGGCCGAAATTATAGCTGTCACCCAAATCTGCAAAATCATAAAGTGAAAATTTAATTCCATTTATGAATATTTGTCCGTTTTCAATTCTAAGGCTGATATTGGAATTTTCTATTCTTGTTTCAGTTATTTTTAAATCTGATTTATTTATGGCAGGCATAATGTATTCAATCTCATCAGGTTTTAAATTCTCTACATCAGCAAGATATGTGTTAATTTTTGTATAATCTTCTGTTACAGGTATTCTCTGCGTATCTGTCAGTAAATATCTGTCAAAGCCGTTTTCAAAACCAATTCGGTCGTAACCTTCAATTATCCTGCTTGTTTTAAATTCAATGATGCCGGAATAGGCTTCACCGGAAAGATTAAGAATTCTCTTTTCTTCAAAGTGGTTTTTAAACTTTAACTCATCAATGATAGTGTTTGCAATCTGTTTAATTTTTTTATATCTGATTTTGTTTTCAGCATGCACATCATCGGTAGAGCATCCGCAAATACTATCGTGAGCCTGATTTTGCAGTAGCATTTTGTAGGCATATTCAAGAATTGTATTATAAGAATTATCTTTCTGTTGTTTTACAAATCTGGAGGCTAAATCCAAAAGGTAAGTGCATTCAATATTTTCACGCTTCAAATCCAGTCTTGATGAGTAGCACCCTTGTAGAGTAAATGTTTTAGAATTATCTCTGAGTTCATCATTCCAGACAAAATCTTTAAATCTGTTCTCAATTCTCTTAAAGTAGTCAAAAGGAGAACCCAGCCGTATGAAATAGTCATTTTTTAAAATTTCGTTAACAGCTTCAATCTGATCGTTAATGTCTGTTTCTACTCCCAGATGATCAGCACCAATCGGAAGAAGCAGTACATTCCCTGATTTTTCAGCAATTTTATCCAGATTGTTTTTTAGAATTTCAGCCTTTTTTTCAATAGATGTTTTTAATGAGAAAATATCGTTAAAGTACCCTCTTACAAGGTTTATAGTATCCATTCCGCACCATGAGAATTCTGAAGGAAAATCATTTACGCCCCTCCAGACCATACACTTGTCAATGCCGAAATCTCTAAGAACATCAACAATATTCTGAGAGTGCCCAAAGGTATCTGCAAGATATCCTATGAAATCTTTGCAGCCATATTTTTGAGCTGTTTTAAGTCCTATTTCAAGATTTTTTCTAAAACAGGTCTGGTCTGTGAGAAATTCGTCTACAAGACAATAAAAAGGTCCTATAAAAAGTCTTTTATGTCTTATGAGTGAAATGACAAGCTCTTCCCTTTCAGGCCGCATAGCAAGATAATCTTCTAATGCACTTACCTGACCATCAAAATAAAAACAAGGAATTTTATTTTTTGCAAGCATCTCAAGAACATTGTCAAACACTCTTAAAAGACGCATTCTAAAGATTTCAAACTCTCTGTACCATTCTCTGTCCCAATGGGTGTGCAGATAGGCAATAACTTGTTTTCTCATACAAATTATAATACATCAAAATTATTACATTGAACAGAGTATTTTTTTGTAAAAACTTAAAGAAAAATGAATTATTACCGTTGACTTTATTAAAAATAGTATTAAAACAAAAATAAACAAAAATAGGAGATTCCGCCAATGGGAATGGCAGCTTCACAAGCGAGATACTTAGCTCTTACAGCTAGAAAAACAAATACTGAATGGGAAGGGCAGCAGATTAACCAGGCAAGAACAGCTCTTGCAAATCAGAGTGCAAATCTTTTTAATCAGCTTCTTGCTCTGGAGGTTCCAAATGCTCCTAAAACTACAGATTATACAGAGATTCAGTATTCATTCTCTGATGGAGATAATGAATCTGTTATTGACAGCTGGCAGCAGTTATCTACTGCAAATCCTAATTATAATTACATAGTAAATTCTTATTACTATGCAAATGTTTATACAGGCTCAGAAAAGAAGCTTGAAAACCCGCAGGTTCACATAGAAAAAGAAGTTGTTACAAATGAGTTTGTAGATCCTTCAGCAGTCTTAAATGACGATGGCACCTATACAATCACTTTTCCTAACGGTTCAAAAATTACCTGTGATGCAATAACCAATGAAGCAACAGAGAAAGATGCTAAGCTAAAAGAAGCGTTCAATGATTTCGCAAAAGCAAAAGAACTGGCTTATGAAGCTGGTGCAATACCTGATGGTGAAGTTTATGGCTATCAGGATGCAAGCGGAACATGGCATTTCTATCTTAAAGAAGAAATCGACGAGATTGACCAGATGAAACCAGAAGTTACATTAGATCCGGTCAATAACACTTATACAATAACTACAGCCGACGGATCCCAGACATTTACTTATGAGCCGATAGATGAAGAAGATATAAAAGAAGATACCAAATTTGAAGCAGCTCTGAGGGACTTTGAAGAAGCTGTAGGGCTTGCACAAAAGGACGGAGTGCTGACTACTGATAATGTTTATGGATATCACGACGCAGATGGGACCTGGCATTTCTTTATTCCTGATGATTTAGAAAATCCAAAAGATTATTCATCACAGCAGGTTACTTATATCGGAAATTGCAAGGCGTCTGAACTTACAAACTTTACAGACGATCAGGCAACAGAGCTTGCACAGATACTTAGAGATCGTCCGGACTCTTCTATAAGTAAATATTTGAGCTTTGATAACAATGGGAATCTTATTTATGACGGACAGGGTATTTATACATTTACAATGAATGGAAAAACATACTTCACAACAGAGAGTGATTTGTATAATAGTATGAATACACCTCACGATCCTGCTAAGCCTATTGATATTCAGGATTATTTGACTTACTACAATGCAAGTTACATCAAAACAAAGATTGAAAAAACAAATAATGCACTTCTGGAAACAGATGGCAATGGAAGATTTACATCTGTAAAATTTGATGATGACAGTGTAGTGTATTCACTTAACGTAGAAACAGTAACCGATGAAGCGGCTTATAAGGATGCTATGAATGAATATACTTATAAAAAAGAACAGTATGAAAAGACAATAGCTGATATTAATGCACAGACATCAATTATCCAACAGGAAGACAGAACTCTGGAATTAAGATTAAAGCAGCTTGATACTGAACAAAATGCTCTTGCAACGGAAATGGATGCTGTTAAAAAAGTTATCAAAGATAACGTTGAAAAGACTTTCAAAACATTTAGCGATTAGTTAAAATATGGCGTGATATTACACATTGTAACAATATTGGACTATTTATGTTATAAAAGTTCTACATGTGGAATATATTAGTTATATGGATATGTTTAGAAAAAGTTATGTCAATCACCCTGAAACCCTTACGGCTGTAGGGGGGGGGGCTAAAACCTTATCTGCTCTTAGCTTTCAGATAAGGAGGGAATCGTATGATTAACCTCAATACTAATCTGGGAGCAATGATTGTTTTCTCAAATTTAAAAGTATCAACCAACGGATTAAATACAGCAATAGAGCGCATGACAAGCGGATATAAAATCAATCGTGCCGGAGATAATGCTGCAAATTTTTCTATAAATACAAAACTATCGACTCAGATAGGTGCATATTCTGTAGCGGAAGAGAATGCAATGATGGGGTTGGATATGTTATCTACAGCATCTTCTGCTCTTGATCAGATGTCAAATTTAGCATCCAGATTGAGATGTTTGGCTGCTCAAGCTCAGAATGGTACTTACGGAACTCAATCTCTTAGTGCTGTAAAATCAGAGGCAAATGCGCTTGTTGCAGAGATAAAATCTATATTTGGAAAAACCGAGTATAATGGAATTAAGCTTTTAAATTCTTTATCAGAAAAATTGATAGAAGATGAGCCCATAACCCAAACTCCACCTGCCGGCATCGTGCCTAATCCTTCATACAATGGTTTTATAGAAAATCCACAGGATTATTCCGATGCAGAAGTGGCAGCAATGACTGCTCTTTCCGGTGTAAGTTCTTCGACCAGAATTCGGGATGGGCAATATTCAATAACAACATTGGAAGAATTTGAACAATTTGCAGAAATGTCACGAGCTGCAAAAATTCAAGGCGGAGAGTTTGTCTTAGGTGCTGATATTGATTTGTCGTCATATTCTGCCGGTGAAGGGTTTATTCCTATTGCAGCAGGAATAAACTCGTCTGCTGATTTTAAGTGTGAATTTAATGGAAATGGTCATACAATATCAAATCTTTATATTAATCGTCCTGATACAGATAATGTAGGGCTGTTTTCTATTATGTGTGATGTAAAAAATCTTTGTTTAACAAATGTGGATGTCATAGGAGGAAAATATACAGGAGCTCTTATGGGATACACATTTTCGAATAGTCAGGAAATTTCTAACTGTTATATTGCCTCAGGTTCTGTAAAGGGAACAACATGTGTTGGAGGTTTGGGCGGTCGTTTTTCAGGTATTAACGGTATTTTAAATTGTTATTCTGATGCAGAAGTTTCAGGAGAAACAAAAGCAGGAGGTTTATTGGGTGAAACTTATCTTCCCAACGGTTCTGTTATAAACTCTTTTTCACACGGTAATGTTACTGCATCTTCGGACTATGCCGGCGGATTGATTGGTTATACAGAAAGAGTTAGTTTAGAGAACTGCTATGCTGAAGGTAATATTACAGGAAAACGTTTTGTAGGAGGGGTAGTTGGTAAAGCAATGGAGGTAATTGCGGTAAATTGTTTTGCAAAAGGAAAGGTGACAGGAACAAGTAGTGTAGGGGGCTTCGCAGGCAGTGCAGGTGGTAGCAGTAGCGGTAACATTATAGAAAATTGCTATGCTTATGGTGAGGTTATCGGAGAGGAAAGCGTAGGTGGTTTTGCAGGACTTACGTCAGGAAGCACAAATGGTAATGGTCTAATACTCAAGGCCTGTCATGCTTTGGGAAATGTTACAGCTACACAACAAGTGGGCGGACTTGTAGGTAATTTTTCATTTCACAATTCCGTATACAATTGTTCTGCAACAGGTACAGTAAAAGGAAACAGCTGTGTGGGAGGACTTATAGGAGATGGGTATGCAATGAAAGAGATAAAAAATTGTTATTCTACAGGAGATGTAATTGCAAAAGGAAATTTTGTCGGCGGAATTATAGGACGTACTTCTAACAGTAATGCTACAGATATAACAGGCTGTTATTCCACAGGGAATATTAGTGGTGTTGAAAGAGTAGGCGGGGTTATGGGATTTTGTGATGCTATATTATCTTTATCAGACTGCTATTCTACAGGAAATATTTCCGGGCAAAAAGATGTTGGAGGTGTTGTTGGATATCTTTTCTGGATGCGTGGTCCCATGACCGGTTGTTCTTCGCAGGGCAGGGTTTCCGGTGATACTAATATTGGCGGACTGGTAGGACAGATTTCTTCATTTCTGGATTTGTCAATTGATAATTGCATTTCTTCAGCAGAAGTTTCTGGTAATAATTCTGCGGGAAGTTTTATTGGACGGATAGAAGAGCTTAAAACCATCTCTGTCACAAACTGTAAAACTGCTGCTTTAGACCTTGATACAATAGGTAGTACAAGCAGTTCTATAAGTAATGAAGTTTTGCAGAATATGCTGAATGGGATTGAAGTTGTAGAAGTTGAACGTGTAGACCCTTCAAAAATTAAGATTACACTTCAAGTTGGTATAAATTCTGATGCTAACTCAAAGCTTACTTTTAATACAAGCTTTAGTGCAGAAGTAATTGACGCACTGCTTGATATTGATATTTTGAATACTTCTGCTCTTGAAGTTTTAGATTTTTTTATAAATGAGGTTAATCAAAAACAGGTGGAATACGGTGCAGTAGAAAATCGGCTTCAAAGTGCCTTGGAACAAATTAGTGTATCTTATGATAATCTGGTTTCTACACAATCAACCATTCGTGATGCTGATATTGCGGAAGAGAGCAGCTCTTATATCAGAAACCAAATTTTGCAGCAAGCTGCTTCTACTCTTATGGCAACTGCAAATCAGACACCTGCTATAGCGTTACAGTTGTTGTAATCGCATCCTAAGAGTCTGGAAGCATTGAAGATATTTCTGCAACTATCCGTGCAATATCAGGACCGCCGAATATTGCTTCGAGAATTAAAGAAGAATTAATAATTACTGTTTCTCTATATTCCATAGTGTCAACATCAATAATATTGAACTCAACATAATCCTCACCTACGTACGTAATTTTCCCGTATTCCGCACCGGTTGCCCATCTTAAAAAAACATACTTCTGTTCAAAAATCTTGAGTCTGTTTATTAATTTCATCTAAATCCTTCGCCTCTAATCGTATATAATATTATTAGTCTTATTTTATACAAAGTCAAATTTTTAATCTGTTATTTGAAGCAATAACTCTCTCAATGTATTTTCAGCATCTTTTGGGAGATTTACAAACTTATAGCTGTATAAGAATTGATGGAAATGTTCTTCATCCTCTTCTTCAATTCTTTCTCTAACAAAACAAGTTTCTACAACAATTTTACAATCAGGATTTTTAATCCACATACTTTTTGGAAGTTCCATTGTTAAAACTGCCGGTAATTTTTTGTAGATGCTTGAAATTGCATCTCTTGAGTAAAATGCAATACCGCCCAATGCTATATCAAAAGTGGCTGTTTCTATTTCAAATCCGTCATTGTATTTTATTTTTACAGGGAGTGAAACTCTGTTTCTTGAGCTGCTTCTCTGCTGAACATATTCCCATAATTTAGGAACGCTTACTTCAAACAGAACTTCTGTTAAATTAACCTGAGTATCATTAATAAATATATCAGTTTTGTAAACACCATCAACTGTAAAAACTTTTATTTCAGCAGGTGTTTTTCTCTTAGGTTTTACAAAATTAATTGGAGGCGGTGCTGAAAAATAAGCTTGTCTGGTATCAATAAAACGAAGTTTAACTCTGACAACCTGCTTCTTACCAGCTTCCATATAGGATAAGAAAATGTGTGTTACTAAAGAATCTCTTAAAATATTTTCTTGCATATTTTCATCCTCCTGTAAAAACATAGCACATAATAGAGAATATAACAATATGTTTTTTTTACTTGACGGGGGGTAAAATAAGCTGTAAAATCTTACGTATGTGTAGAATCGGCGCAATTAAATCCAAGAAAAAATTACATCCGTCAATTGCTTTAAAGCTGATGAGGAGCCAGCAGGAAGGACATGATGATTCTGGTTTTGCATTTGTAATGCAGGATATGGGCGGACATTTTGAAAATTATAAAGATTTGCCTCTGCTATCAATGGCTGCAACTGTTGAAGGAACTCGTCTTGCAGAAGATATTCTTAGAGAAATAGGCTTCACACGTGTAATGCAATGGTCACCGGATATTAACAATAAAAAAGGCTTAAAGATTGAAGCAATGCCGAACTATATCTTTGAAGTGCTGCAGTATCCGAAGAGTTATAAACACGCTACAAAAGATGAAAAAGAAGAACTTTTGATTGACACGGCTATAAAACTCAGAAAAATTCTTGAAGAAACTAATTCAGGATACATATATTCCTTCTGGCCTGATACTTTGACTTTAAAAGAAATTGGAAGTCCAAGGGATATTGGTACGTACTTTAATCTCTGGGAAGAAAATAATGATTTAACATCAAGTATTATTACAGCACAGTGCAGGCAAAATACTAATTATGATATCGTAAGATACGCTGCACACCCTTTCTTTTTAGAAGGATACACAGGGCTGGTAAACGGCGAAAATACTTTTTATGAAAAGAATAAATCTTACCAGCAAAGTCTATATAAAGGATATTTAGGCTTTGAATCCGATTCGCAGTGTCTTTTATACACATTACATTATATTCATAAGCGGCTTAAATGGCCTTTGAAATATTTTAAACATACAATAACCCCTCTGGAGTATGATGAAATTCTTAAACGTCCAGATAGCGAAATTTTACTCAGGATAAAGGCTTCTCTGGCGCATCTTGAAATAAACGGCCCGAATACTCTGCTGGCAGTAACTCCTGAAAAAGAGCTTCTTTGTGTATGTGATTCTAAAAAGCTTCGCCCGGTTGTAATCGGTAGAAACCAGGATACAGTTATAATGACTTCTGAAGTTGTTGGGATTAACGATTTAATGCCTGATAGAAATATTGAGGATGATATTTATCCTAATGAACATGAAACAATAGTGGTAAGAGATGATTTGACGGTGGAAAGATGGCAGCAGTAAAGATAAACGAACTTCATAAAAGTGATTTGCCATGGATAGTTGAGTACGACGAGTCCAAATGCATCCAGTGCGGGAAATGTACGGCTGTTTGCTCTTTTAATGCGATTTCGCCGGCAGTTGAGTTTAGAAAACTCTCAAACTCTATTACGCAGAAGGGCAAGAAAGAAAAGGTTCTTGTAATTAAACAAAACGTTTCTCTGGAAAATTACTGTCGAGGCTGCGGTATGTGCACAAATGTCTGTCCCAATGGGGCAATAAAACTTATTCGTAACAAGGATGATAAGTATTCTGTTGCATATCGTGCCAATAAAGCGGACTCATTTAAAAAAGGCGGACGTTCTAATCTTAATACGGAAGGAAGAACGCTGGATAAGATTAAAGTCGGAAGGATTTCCCAGATGACTGACCCGTCTCTTGATGCGCAGAGACATACTTTCGAACTTAAAACTCCTTTCGGCAGAGTGTTGAAAGCTGATAAGCTCAATTTTGATGTAAAAGACGGAAATATTATTGAAACTAAACAGCTTCCTCCTAACCGCTGGATTTATCCGATAATTTTCGGCGATATGTCAATCGGAGCTGTATCCTGGAGAATGTGGGAAGCTATGGCAATTGCTACAGCTTATCTTAATGAGGTTATGGGAATTCCTATAAGAATGTGTACTGGAGAAGGTGGTATTCCTACAAAACTTTTAAAATCCAGATATGTAAAATATATGATTTTACAGATTGCATCAGGGCATTTTGGCTGGAATAGAATTATAAAATCTATGCCTGAGATGACAGAGGATCCGGCTGGTATTTTAATCAAAATAGGTCAGGGTGCAAAACCTGGTGATGGCGGGCTTTTACTTGCAAGCAAAGTCGCTAGATATGTTCAAGAAATTAGAGGTGTTCCAAAAGCGGATTTACTTTCACCTCCGACACATCAAGGGCTATATTCAATAGAGGAAAGCGTCCAAAAGATGTTTCTTTCTATGAATGCTGCGTTTAATTTTCAGGTTCCTGTTGCAATAAAAGTTGCGGCATCTGTAACGAGCGTTTCTGTTTATAATAATCTCTTGCGTGATCCTTATAATATTGTAGGGGGATTTTTCCTCGACGGGCTTGCAGCAGGTACAGGAGCTGCTCATGAAATTTCACTTAACCATACAGGACATCCGATAACTTCTAAGCTTAGAGATTGTTATCTGGCAGCTGTGCATCAAGGCAGACAGGGAGAAATACCTTTATTTGCCGGTGGAGGCTTGGGGCAGACGGGAAGTTTTGCAGCTGATGCATTTAAGCTGATTTGTCTTGGTGCAAATGGAGTGTTTACAGGAAGAATGCTTATGGAAATTGCAGGCTGTGTCGGAAGTGATACAGGACGTTGCAATGCTTGTAATACAGGGCTTTGTCCTGCAGGCATTGCTGCGCAAAATGAATGTCTGGTAAAACGACTTGACGTTGATAAAGTCGCTCAAAATCTGGTAAATTATATTCTTGCAACTGATATAGAACTGAAAAAATTAATGGCGCCAGTCGGATGTTCTACACTCCCTGTTGGCCGCTCAGATGCACTAATTACCGTTGATAAACATATTTCAAACAGACTTGATATTCAGTACAGCTGCTAGGGTTGGAGTAAATTTATGGCTTGCAAAATAGAAACACTAAAAGATAATAATCGAATGTCTACTCAAGAGCTTCTTCAAACGATAAATGAAAAAATTCAGGAGGGAGTTACTGAATTTGAAATTGAAGCCTGCGGACAGCATGATATTGGAGGTTCAAGTTGGTCAAAAGACGGTAAACCTTTAACTTTTTATATAAAAAATCCCGGCCAGCGTGTGGGTGCTATGGGGACAGATGCTGCTACAATTGTGGTAGAAGGTTCTGCGCCGGCGGATATTGGCTGGTTGAATGCAGGTGCAAAGATTATTGTTAAAGGTGACGGCGGGGATACTGCCGCTCACTGTGCAGCAGGAGGTAAAATATATGTAGGTGGCCGTGTCGGTACGCGTTCTGGAGCGCTTATGAAACACGATCCAAAGTTTGAACCGCCTGAATTTTGGGTGCTTAAAAATACCGGATCGTTCAGCTTTGAGTTTATGGGCGGAGGCATTGCTGTAATATGCGGTTATGATTGTGAAAATTTGGAATCTGTACTAGGAAATCGCTCCTGTGTTGGAATGGTTGGTGGTACTGTTTATGTGCGTGGTAAAGTCGAGGGACTCGCTAAGTGCGTTGAACAGAAAAAACTGGATAAGTTTGATAAAGATTTTCTAAAATCCGGTATGTCAGAATTTTTAGACTCTATTGGGAAACCGGAATTAGCTGATGAACTTCTTGATTTTTCCAGCTGGACAAAAATTATTCCTCTTCCAAAAGAACAAAAAGAGAAAAAAATCACAGTTAAGGAATTCAAAGAACAAGAATGGTTTAAAGACGGACTGTTTGGAGATTTGGTAGAAGATAACGGAGAAGTTTTTGAGCTGGCTCAAACGGGTGAGGCAAGATTACGAAAACCTCTTTGGGATAAGGATTTATGCGTTGGGTGTAATTTATGTCTAAATAACTGTCCGCAAAATGCAATTAGTGAAACAATTAAAATCTATTCCTGCGATGACTCTATGTGTATTGGATGCGGTATCTGTGCTGCAGTTTGTCCGAGAAAAGCATGGAAAATGTCCTAATAATATTTATTCACCCAGTCAAATAGGTTTCTGATTTCACCATATTTAAACTCTTTGAGTACATTCGGGGTGTCAAGATTTTCCGCTATCGGATTTATTGTAATCTCGCCTGAATTATATACTGTTGAATAATTCTTTCCTTCATTTACGCAGTAAGGAACTTTAACAGTATTTTGCCTGCACAAATAAGCAAGTCCGTGTACTCTGCAAATTATAGGACGGTAGGCGTATATGGAACATTTTTTATCAATCAAAAACGGGCACTTGCCTCCTCTTTGAATTGTTTTAATATTTTTCTGAACCTCTAGTTTTAAAGTGTTATCAAGTGAAGCAAAACCCTGCATTAAATATTCTAATTCAAGCTGAGATACAGGGTAATCCCCTGTTTCACAGCAGGCAGAACAGCCGGCTGTGCAATGTATAAATCCGGAATCTCTTTTAAAATATTCTTTCAGTCTGCAATCAAAATCTTCAAGAAATTTTTGGTAGTTTATCAATGTTTGCCCCAGAAACGCGACCAGAAATTCTTAGATTCGTGGCTTTCAAGCTGTTCAATTCTTTTTGATAATTCTTTGTTATGTTCAAGAAGCTCGTGAACCTGTTTAGCGAGAATTTCGTTATCTCTCTTGTAACCGCCGGCTTCAATCAGTCTTGTTGCCATATCTGAATTTGTAATATCATCGCTGATTTTTTTTGCAACAGCTTCGGCCAGCATCTGAAGAGTCTGGCTTGAAACATCCAGCGTAAAACTTTTTCCCTGTGGAATTATTTCTGTCTGTGTTTCTTCTTTGACTGCAACATCTGTTGATGCAGCTGTATTTTCTTCTAATAAATCACTTACAATAAGCGGTTGAACAGGTTTAGCAGGTTCTTCATTTTTTTCAATCTTTGCTTCCATTCTTGAAAGTTTAGCGATTATCTGTTCATCACTATAGCCTTGAGCTTTTAATGATATTCCCTTTTTGATTTTTTCAAGGGCTAAGTCATCGTAAAATTCCAAACCGTCTTCATCTTCATATATTGATTCAATCTTCCAGTCTTCAAGGAACAAATCCAGCGAATGATTATCAATGTAATAATTTTCTGTATTTAAATTTTTTAAAATCGTTTCTCTGTTAAACATCCGCTAATCCTCATCTTTTTATATGACGTGCTATGTCACGTTGCTGATCCTTTTTGGCAATTGCTTCCCGTTTGTCATAAAGCTTTTTACCTTTTGCAAGCCCCAGCTCTATTTTAGCAAAACCATGAGTTAAAAACAATTCTAAAGGAATAATTGTTACACCGTCTTTTTTTACTTTGTCAGAAATTTTTAGTATCTCACGTTTTTGCAAAAGTAACTTTCTCACTCTGTCAGGCTTATGGTTAAATCTGTTTCCTTGTTCGTAAGGTGAGATATGCATTCCGTATAAGAAAGCTTCGCCGTCTTCAATTTTTGCAAAGGAATCTTTTAGGTTTAACATCCCTTTTCTGATAGATTTAATCTCTGTTCCTGTTAAAACAATCCCTGCAATAAATTTATCAAAAATTAAAAAATCGTGAAAAGCTTTTCTGTTTGTTGAGATTACTTTCTTATCCATAGCTGTATTATAATTCAAATTTTGCGCCCTGTCCAGAATTTCTGCGCTCAAACTCTCTATCAATCTTATTAAGACAGTCGAGTTTCTTCCCAATCCAGCGCGGTGCAACAAGTTCTGTTCTTAATCCGTTTCCTGCAAGCCTGTGTATAGTCGTTTGAGGCGGCAGGTACTCTAAGAAATCGCAAACAGTATTTACATATTCATCTTCTGACATAAAATTAAGTTCGCCATTTTTATACATTTCTGTTATTTTTGTGCCTTCAAGAGCACACAGCATATGAATTTTTACTCCTTCCGGCTCAAGTTTTGCAATTGTTTTAGCAGTTTGCATCATTTCATCATATGTTTCAAAAAGGTTTAGAATGATATGCAGGCAAATATTGATTCCTGCTTCTTTAGTCTTTTCATAGGCTTTAAGAAAACATTTGTAATCGTGTCCTCTGTTAATCTTTAAAAGAGTTTTGTCGTGAACACTTTGAAGCCCGTATTCAATCCAAGTATAGTAATCCTGAGTGAAAGATGAAATTAATTTTAATTTATCGTTATCTATGCAGTCCGGACGCGTGCCAATAGAAAGTCCCACTATATCCGGATGTGTAAGCGAGGCTTTATAGATTTTTTCAAGTTCTCCTACCGGTTTATATGTGTTTGAGAAGGCTTGAAAATAAGACATAAATTTTTCTGCTTTAAATCTGTTTTTAAGAGTTTCCGCACCGATTTTGACCTGTTCTTCTATACTTAATCTGTTAGAATGTGCTTGAGAGAAACTACCGCCGTCATCACAGAATATACATCCGCAGTTTGAAATTGTTCCATCCCTGTTCGGACAGGAAAATCCTGCATCAATGGTTATTTTATACACCTTTGCGCCAAACTTTTCTTTTAGATAATGACTAAATTGGTTGTATCTTTTGGGATTTCTCATTTTAGCCGCCTGTGCTAACTCCGATTAAATACCAGGTTACAAGAGTTAAATAGATAGCAAGACCTATAACGTCTATAGTTGTAGCAATTACAGGGCCTGAAGCTACAGCAGGGTCAATATGTAATTTTTTCAGGATTAAAGGTGTACAAGTACCAATCATTGTTGCGATAGTCATGTTTAGTGACATCGCAATACCAACAATCAGCCCCAGTTCAAGATTATGCTGCCAGCCCCAGGTTACGAGCGTAACCAGCACTCCGAAAATAGCTCCTATGCTTAAGCCTGTAATAGTTTCTCTCATAATCTGATGCCAGCCAGAGCTTAATGAAATCTGTCCTGTAGACATACCGCGAACCATAAGCGTGATACTTTGGGTTCCGATGTTTCCGCCTAATCCAGCCAGCAGCGGCATAAATGCTGCAATAATCGGGAGGGCTGTAAATGATTTATCAAAACGGTTTGTTACTGTAACAGCTATAAATTCACCGATTAAGGTTATAAAAAGCCATGGTATTCTTGCTTTAATTGAATGAGCAAGGCTTCCGGTTAAGATATCGTCGTCATCATCACCTAAGTCTGTTACGATACCTGATGATGTAAAGATTTCGTCCGTCGTTTCTTCTTCAACAATATCCTGAACATCGTCCCACGTTACAATTCCTTTCAGGTGGTCGTACAAATCAACAACCGGTAAGGCATTAAACTGGTATTTCATAAAAATATCAGCGATATGGCCTTGATAATCATCAACGTGAACTTTTACAAGGTCTTTTGACATCAAATCTGATATGTTGAGGTCTACTGGTGCAGTAATCAAGTTTCTTAAAGAAACTACACCTACAAGATGGTTATGCTTGTCTACTACATAAGCATAGTAGAGTTCCATATTCTCTTTTTCAGCTTTAATTCTTATAGTATCAAGCGCTTCTTTTACTGTCATATTGTCATATACAGTAAGAACCAGCGGAGTCATAATACCGCCAGCGGTATCTTCGTTGTAGGTTAAAAGTTCCCGAACTTCTGATGAGAATTTTTTTGGAAGCTGTTCTAAATAGGCTTGTGACTCGTCTTCTTCCATGTCGCCAAGAACGTCAGCAGCTTCATCGTGAGGAAGTTTAGAAATTAATCTGGAGGCTAAATCTGTATCAATATCTCCGAGAATTTCTACCTGAAGCTGCGGAGGCAGGTATTCAATAACATCTGCCGCCTTCTCTTCATCAATAATTGGAAAACACTTGAGTCTTTCTTCCGGTTTTAATTGCTGGATAATGTCAGCTAAATCTGCTGAGTGATAGCTGTTTAATTCTTCACTCAGCTGGGTTTCAGTACCCGTATCAATTAGTTCCTGTATTCTGTCTATTGTGTTTTCGTTATTTGGCATTCTTGTTTCAACCTATGAGGATGACCCGAAGTTTTATTTTCAATTTGTAGTCTTACTGTTGTCATCCGACAGTTTATCTACGTACGTAGTACTTACCGATAGTTGGTAAATTGTAGCGGTGCATCATATTTTTCTTCATTTTTGCGTAAAAGCTGAATTACTTCCTGCAAATCATCTTTGTTTTTGCCGGAAACACGTACCTGTTCGCCCTGAATAGAGGCTTGTACTTTAAGCTTTGAATCCTTAATATCGCTTACAATTTTCTTTGCGAGTTCCTGTGTAAGTCCTTTTCTAAGGTTAAAGACCTGTCTTACGTTTCCGCCGAGCGCATTTTCAACAGGTTGGGCATCAAGAATTTTTATGCTAATGCCGCGTTTTACGAGCTTTGATTGCAATATATCATATATATTTCTAAGTTTCATATCATCATTTGTGGTGATAGTAATTGCTTTATCAGCTTCCAAATCAATGGATGAATTAGAATTTTTTAAATCAAATCGGGATGTTAAATCTCTCTTAACCTGATCTACGGCGTTAACGAGCTCCTGTTTATCAAACTCGGAAACAACATCAAAACTGCAATCTTTAGCCATATTTATACACTCCTATTTTAGTACATGATAATAATACCATGAAAATAGGCTTGTTTAACCGCCAAGAACATTATTTAAAAAACGTCTGAAAAAAGATGGTTTCAAAGCTCCTTTAGGTTCGGGGCTTATAGGTTTCGGGTATTCCTGCCAGTAAGGTTCTTTTCGGAAACAGTCTTCACAGCCATATTTTGCCTGAAAATATTGAGGAACGTTTCCGCCTGTATTCATTCCCATTCCGCCCATCATCATAGGGTATCCGCCGCCGATATTCATTGTCATAATTACACCTTTATTTTACTACACTATATATATAAAGAATAAACAGCTTTAGAAATTGCTTAGTTTGTAAATTAATGTAACAAAATGTTCTGAGATACTAAAGTTTATATAAAATATGCCGATATTAATAAAGTACAGGTAGTGGTATGGCAAAATTAAGTATTGAACAACTGAATTTTATTAAGGAGTTTAAGCATAATTATCCGGATGCAAAGCTTTCTGATGCGGAAATTTTGTCTATATATAACGAGCAGCTTAACGGGATAAGTCTTACAGAAGACCAGAAGGATTCGATTCTGGCAGGGAATATTATTACAGATAATGACGGCTTGCGGCTTGAAAAACAGCCTGTTGTTCTTTCTGAGAAGAGTAAAGAGGGCTTAATTGAAGCATTAAAATCCAGAATTAATAAAGTCAAGGATGATACTAAAAAAGCAGAGGATAACAACGGGCTGCTGGGCAAAGCGTGGAGTTTTATGAAAAATACGCCTCTTCTGGACTGGTGCACTGACAGCACAAATGATATAGAAGAAGCACGCAGGGAAGAACTGGATGTTTTGGAAAAAGGTGATATCAAGACAGCTTTTGAAAAAATTACCGGCATGGAATATTCTCAAGATAATATAGTAAAGTTTATGAATGGTGAGATTACAACAAAATCAGAGCAGGCGTTGAACGGCTATAAAGAAGGTCAGGATATGGCGGTTGATGTAATCGGGGATATGGTTTCGGGTATTGCGGCAGTTGGTATATATTCTTTAGCAGTTGCAGCAGCCCCGTTTTCTGGCGGAGCAAGTATTGCAGCAGGGGCTGTACTTGCAACAGCAAGCGGAGGATTAATAAAATCCGGAATTAAGGCTTTAGATACAGTAGGTAAGGATAGAAAATATACATTAGATAATTTTAAACATGATTTAGTCACAGGAGGTTTCTCAGGAGCTTTAGCACCTGTAACAGCAGGTATGGGCGGAGCAGTTGGAAAAACCGTTGCAACAAAACTCGGAGTTCAGGCGGTTAAATCGACAGGAAGCAGTGCCGCAGCTTCAGGAATTAAGGGTGCATTAATAAACCCTGCCGGATATGAATATATTGGCGGAAATATTGTAAAACGCGGTCTGGCAATGGGGACTGAAATGGCAACTGATGGAGCTCTCGGCGGAGCTGTAGATAATGCTTTTAGAACTGCTTATGACGGAGGAGGGGTAAATGAAGTATTGGAGGCAGGTGCCGAAGGGTTTATTGGCGGTGCAATTATGTCTCCTATGATCGGCGGCGGTATGAAAGCTGTAGGTAAAGCGGGGCATAAGATTGGCGAAAAAATGCATGGTGGAGCAAAGGCTGCTGATGAAGCTGCGCCTGCACCAAAAATTACTGAAAATGAACCCGAAGAGGTTGCACCATTTGCTCAAAGACTGGAAAAATCTTCTGATATTGAAGATTTAACTAACCCGGAGATTAGGGAAGTTAAATTAGAAAATGGAGAATTTAACGAAAACGGTGATTTTATACCGGATGGAACTTATACTGTTACGGAGTCAGGGAATCCGCTTGCAAAGAGCAAGACTTATAAACAGTATTCTGATGGTAAAAAGCAACTTGCTGCTAATTTTGATGAGTTATGTGCACAAGTTGCGAAGTATAAAGGTCTAAAGAAGCTGGGTAAATATGAGCAAGGACTTCTTAAAGATATTATTGATAGAAATCCTGATGTTTCAATTCAAGATATTTCCGAGATCATCACTGACTTTACGCATGTGACAAATGGCGATTGGTCAGGTAAAACAAAATCTTTTCTTGAATCTTATCAGGGATTAGCTCGAATAGTAGATTTAAAGACATTTAAAGCTAATATTAACGAATATGACAAATTTCTTTCAGAAATCAAGAATTCTGATTTTGTTTTATATTCAAAACTGCAAGATTTAAGACTTGAGTACTTTACAGAGGATATGGCAGGAATAAAACCTGAAGATTTCAAGAAAAATTTGGAGTTTTTCAAGACTCTTGATAATAATTTGCAGAAAGCGTTAACCAGATATGATTATAATTTGTTATTTAAATCTCATGATAATAAATATTTTGAGCGTGTAAAAGCTGCTGATAATTTTAATCGCTGGGCATTAGAAAAAGATGCAAAGGTTCTCTTAGATGAAAGTGTTAGGTACTGGGGAGAACTTTCTGATGAAACTTATAGTCAGGTTACAAAAAATATTGAACTTGTAAAAGAAATGATAAATGCGGATGTTTTGGATACAAGAATGCTGGACAATATTTTAGGAAGCAGAGATGCTCTTTATACCGATTTTTGTGCAAAATTAAAATCCGAACTTGGAGATAACTTTAATTATTCATATTTGTCTAAATTGTACTGGTTGGGTGACGATATAACTCCTGCAGCGGCACTAATTGATACTTTAGGTAAAGATGCAGATAAGCTAAGTGGCTGGGATTTTGAATCTATTTGTTCTCAATATTATAAAGCAGATGGCGCCGGGAAACGTAATTTTCTTGCCAAGATTGATATTGCAGGCAAAATGCCTCAATTTAGAAACTATAACAATAATTTTAGCAAAGAATTATTAAAAAGCTTTATGAAAAGAGATATTGCAAATGCTGAAAAGATTGCACAATTCGTCAATCTTGCTGAACCTAATTTTCTATCAAAGATAGATTTTCAAGGTTACTCTAATTATCTTATAATTGCCTTTGAAAAACTTTTTGAGCCTCAAAACCTCGATAATATGATAGCCTGTGCAAAACTTCATAAGGATTTGCCGGAGGATTTCGCTGAATTTTTGCATTCTGAGCAGTCTATAATTGGTTCAAGCAGATGGAGCGGCAGCAATGTTGAAAATTATCAGTATATGGTAACGCCGGATGAACTTGCTTCCAGAATAGAAACTATCAAAAAGTATAATGGCAAACTCGCTCCTAATTTGCTGGAACGAATTTATAACGGTGAGCTGACAGCTAAAACCCCTTCATTAGATATGCTTTCTACAATTGATCAGAAGCTTGCTGTAAATATTGTAAATTATCGAAGACTTTCGGATATTGATACCCTTGATAATGAGAGTATAAATAAAATTATACAATATGTTAATAAGTTTGAGATTACCAAAGATGATGCACAAAGTTTTGTCTCTAGCTTTAACCCGAGTATTTTCAAAGAATTATCAGCAGATGAACTTGATGTAATCCCGTTTTCAGATATGGCTAGGCATAGCTATGTTATAATGAATGATATTGAAATATTTAGACAAGTTTTCAATATTACTCCTAAACCAATAAGAAATTTGTTAAAGTCAGACGCAGGTGCAAGATTTTATTGCGACTGGAGTAAAACTTACGATGGCTCTGATTATTCAAAAAAGCTTGCTCAACTTAATAATTTCTCTGAAGAAGATTTAAAAAATATCGGGCCAAAAGTGTTATTAAAATATTTTGATACATACTTTGATGAAAATTTTAATTCGAAAAATTTAGAAGCTTGGAAATCTGTTTCTCAGGATACTAAAGATAAGCTTGGCGAGTACGCATATTATTTATTAGCAAATAATGAAATTTTAGATACAAGACTTTTGCAATCAAGAGTTGATAATTTGATAAATAATAATGTTTATGGACACATTCAAGGCAGACAATTATCTGCCTATCTTATGAATACATCACAGGATATGGAAGAGTGTTTGAATGCCATCCTTAAAGATCCGGATTTTAAACGGGAAAATATCAACCGTATCATCGAAAGTTTTCGTGAGATTACACGCAGAGAAGATAATGACTGGGAATTCGTAAGAGAACTTATTAATAATCCAGAAGTTAAAAGTGATGAAATATCCGGTATATTAGAAGCATTATATTCTCCCGGAGCGGTTCGCGAACAGCAAAAATCTTTTGCCCGTTATCTGATTGAACATGACGGAGTCGATAATACATTTATTCCATCTCTTTTGATGGTCGTTGAGTTAACAAAGCGAAGAGTTCAGTATAATGAGGTCAAAATACAATTCGCAAAAGAATTATTAGAGAATCCTAAGGTTAAACAAGCTGAAATATCAGCTATAATAGGCAAAATGGCAGAGAATAGTTTTGCCGCTGACAGAGCTCTTGTCCTTGATATGATAAATTCGAGAGGTTTTTCTTATAATGAAATTAGTGATTTACTTTACTATTTATCTAGCAGCAGCAAAAGTGAACACACACTTGAAAAGTGTTTTATATTGAAGAATTTATTAGATAGAGAAAATCTGAATTACGCTGATATTCAGTCTATTATGAAGACGTTGTATAGTATTCATGACACTGGCACTTTAAATAATATTAAGCCGCTGCTCAATGATTTGTTTGATGAACAATTTAATCCTGCAGATATATCTTTAATTTTATCAAATATATCAAATGATACTGCAGAATCAGCAGCACAAATTGCACTTGTTAAAAAATTAATAAAATTAGATATTTCTCCAAACCAAATTTCTTCATTAAAAGATGCACTGGGTAACAGTACTATTGCTCCAGAAGTTATGGGGGCAAAGGTTTATAATCTTGTAAATTCCGGTGTAGACATAGAGCTTGTTTTGAATATTTGCAATAATGCAAAAGCAGTATCAATATTTAATCAGGATGTTATTGCGATTTTAAGCCGTTTGAAAGCAGATGGTGCTGATGTCCGCGGAATTGTAGACATTATATCTGATGGTAATATTCCTAAAGACTTAATGACTAAAATTAATGCACTGTTTGCATTGTCATCATTAACCCCGGATGACAAGCTTGTCTTAAAAAGACAGGGGATAGATATTGAAGCAAAAATACATAATTTGATGATGTCAATTGATACAAAATATCCGCTGATTTCAACTTCTAAACAGGGCGTTATAGATTTCTTAAAACATATAGGGAATAGTAACAATGCAGACAATGTAATCAAAAAAGCTGATTTTGCAAGTTTCGGCAAAAAAGGCATTGAACTTGAATATTCACGCGAAGATTTTATTAGGAAAATGGATGCGTTGATACGTGAAGGCGGGGCTGGCAGAAAACAAATTTCTACAGAGGGAGTTGAAATCCCTGAACTAAAACTCTCAGAAGCAGATGTTGCTGCAACGCAGGCTAAGATACAAGATCTTCTATCCCGGCATAAAACTGAGCCGGCAGAGGTTATACTGGAAGGCGAAAAAGTTCAGGGAACTCGTTTTCTAGGTACACAGGGCGGGTCAAACAGGGCTTATTATACTCAAATCGGAGATAAACTTTATTATATTAAATACCCGAGTTCGGAAAAATTAGGTCAAAGTGTAGAGGAAGTCATTGCTTCAAGGCTTTATCGCTCAGCAGGCATAGATGCCCCGAATATGAAATACGTTTATGACGAAGAAGGTAATATAATTGGCATGGCAGGAGAATTTATTCCTGATTTGAGTACAACTCCTAAAAATCCGGATCAGTTTACAGACGGCTTTGCAGCAGATGCCTGGCTTGCCGACTGGGATGCTCCCAAAAATGATAACACCCAGTATAGAACAAGCGGTGTGGTAAAAGTCGATGTCGGCGGCTCGCTTCGTTATCGTGCAAGAGGCGAAATGAAAGATTTTGGCGCGGTTGTAAACGAACTTTCAAGTTTGATAGAACAAAACGGCCGTTTTATGTCAATGACTAAGCAGCAGCTTTTAAATTCATTAAAACATGTAACAGACATGCCTGAAGCGCGGATACAAAAGATTATTGACGAATCTCCGCTTGATGACGGCCAGCTTACATCTATTTTGCTGAAGCGAAAAGAATATATGACTATTTTTCAGAAGAAGCTTGAAGTTTTGGAAGAAAATCAATTTGATAATATTCTCGAAATGGTTAACGAAGCCAAACGCATGACGGCAGAAGAGTTTAGTGATGATACAAATATTGCAGAACGCCTCGGGTATGTACGAACAAGAACCGGTTTTGAAGGACTGCTTAATACTACGGGGGTTGATAATATGGCGCTTACTCCAGAGCAAAGAATTCTTGCTGATAAACTGATTGAAGAAATTAAGAGATTTACTGTAGGCAATAGAATTTCTGATGATGTTAAACTTGATGCAGAAACAAAGGACTTTTTAAATTCCATTCTGCAAGGAGTTCCGGAATTTGCTCCGATATTTGGCAAACCTCAGCACAGTATGCAGAAGTATTCTCTTGACGTACATATTCTCAAAGTGCTTCAGGATTCTGTGAACGATCCGCTTTATAATCAGCTTGGTGACACAGACAAAATAGTCCTTAAATTCTCAACACTTTTGCATGATATCGGCAAAAGATATCTCGTTGACGGCTCAGATACAGGCCATGCTGCAAAATCTGCAGAGTATGTTTATTCAATTCTTGATAGATTTAATTTTGAACCGGAAATTAAAGACAGAATTATTTCAGTTGTTTCAAATCACCACTGGTTTAAAGAATACTGTCTGGGCAATACTTCAAAATTAGATATTGCCACGCTATGCCGCAGACCACAGGACTTCCTTATTTATCAAATAATGGCAAAGGCAGATTTGAAAAATGTGAATGATAAATTTTATCTTGACAAAACAGGAGCCTCAAGCTTTGCTGAAGCAGAAAAGAATTTTGCTGCAAAAATGGCAGAAATTCAGCCAGCAGTAGATGAATTGGCCTCAAAACAGGTTGTAATAACGGCCTCAAGATTCGTAGAAGTTCCGCAAAGAGTTACTTCAACCGGCAGAGTATTGCCGGCAAGAGGTTTCCCTGTAGAAACTGTGAAAATTAAAGACGCAGATACAGGATTAAAGACGCTTAATCTTACAAAATTAAACGAGGATACTGATATGTTTAATTATGGATTTAACCATATTCCTCTTAAAGATTTAAGATTAACAGTCCATATGGTCAACCAGTCTATAAATTTAGATGTCTTTAAAACACTTGCCAGAAACCCTATGAATAACTCTGCACAATCAATTTCGATGATTAGTATGGCAGATAAATCTACATATTCCGGTCTGCAATTCGGTCTTGTTCTCGATGTAGATAATGCAAATGTTTCACATGCTTATTTTTCCAATACCAGCTCCGGTACTAAAAAAGGTTTTGCACATTTTGTAGAAGAAATGTTTGAAAATAGCAAGTATAGAACATATGTAAAAGATAACTTCAAGTCCTACTTAACAGAAAAAGGGGTTGAAATCTCTGACGAAGAGTACACAAAAATTATTAAATATATTCAGAGTAAAAAATATCCGGAAACACAAATCAAAAATTTAAAAGTCGGTGACAGGACATTTACACGCGAAGATATTCTCGGAGCTTTTACATATTCTAGAGATCAGTTGATTGAAGTGAAAAAAATGAAAACTCACGGTGAGCATAATGAAATAGTAGCTTTAAATTCAAAAGTAAAAGGTCTTATTGCAAAGGTTAATTCTCTGGATGAATGTCCTGAATGGTTCCTTGAATTTGCTAAAGACAACAATCTTCCTATAATCTTAATCGGCACTTAATGTAACGAATTGTAACAATATTCTAAAAAACCCTAAAGTTTTCAAAAAAAATGCCGATATACATAACATAAAGAAAAGAAAAAGGAGTAGAAAAATGGCAGACGGAATCGGAAGACTTTCAGGATATGGAAATTACGGCGTAGGCGGTTACATGCCTCAAAGAAGAGGAGATGTTTCAAAAGAGGAACAGCCTCAAGAACAAGTTTTAACAAATCAGCATGAAGAAACTCAGGTAGATCCATCAAAAGTAATGGAGTTTCTTGCGAATAATAATTTCTTTGTAGCAGCTCCGGCTG
>UNSK01000030.1 GCA_900552525.1 Candidatus Gastranaerophilales bacterium
AATTATATCCTTATTATATAACTATTGTACAATTATTTATGCATTTTTTCAACCCATCATGCCTGTATCTTTAGCTTTCTTTACAATATAGCAATTTTTAGCGAGTTATAGTTTTATATATAATATGGTTATGAAAGTCGACAATATTCATAGTGTGTTATTTAAGGGTGGAATAAATACTGCAAAACAAGCTCAGACAGATAATACTCGCCCGCAAATAACGGAGTTATCAAATGTAACGCCTGATTTTGGCGTCACTGTACCACAAAAATATACAAAACTCGGCGTAAAAAAACTTGATAATGGCTTAGAAGTACATATGTACAAACTTGCAAACGGACATAAAGTTTCCATTATCCCAATGGAAGGCTCTCCTGCTGTTGTAAAAAACTATGTTAATGTCGGCTCTATGAATGAAACCGCTAATATCAAAGGTATAAGCCATTTTCTTGAACATATGGCCTTTAACGGAACAAATGGCGAGAACGGACATATAAAACTTGAAGCCGGCGATTCTTTCAAAAAGATTGATGAATTAGGAGGCTGGGCAAATGCCAGCACCAATTATGCAATCACTGACTACGTAAATTCAACCCCGCTTCTTAATAAAAAAGATTTGGAACAGCAGATTAAAATAATCGCTGCAATGAGCGAAGATTTGAAACTATCAACAGATATGATTGAAAAAGAAAAGCATCCGGTTTCATCTGAAATTAACATGATACTGGATGATCCGCAAACAATTGCCCTTGACCAGACTGTCAGAACTTTATTCAAAATCAAAAATCCGGCTGATGAAATGGTCGGAGGAAGTGTTAAGACAATCAAAAATCTAACAAGAAAAGACCTTATAGACTATTATAATAAATACTATACCCCTGATAACATGAATCTTGTGATTACAGGTGATGTTAATCCTGATGAAGCAATAAACATTACTGCCAAAAGCTTTAATTCAAGAAAAATTTCACAGGGCGCTAAATTTGAAGAAAAACTTAGCCCGATACAAAAGACGGAGAGAAAAGATTTTGTAAGTGACAAAGCAAAATCAACCGAAGTTATACTCGGATTTGCAGGACCTAAAAACAATGATATAAGAGAAAAGGTCATATATGACATAGCACAAACATATCTGAACTCTTATTCCTCAGGTTTAACTCAAAATCTAAAACAATATAATGCTTACCCGTACATAGACAGCGAAAAAATAAGTACTAATCCAAACGCCGCAAGAATGGTATATCTGGCAGCAAGTGTTTCCGAAGACAACAGTGAAAAGCTCTTAAAAACTATATTTGATATTATCTCAAGCGTAAAAGCGCCTGATAGAGCAGTTTTAGATGAAATTAAACAGAGAATCCTAAAAGCAAAAGAAGAAACTTTTGAGTATTCGTCAGAAGTAAACGATATTATAGGGAAAGCCATGCTTAACAACAGCCTGGAATATATCACGGACTACGAACAAATTCTTAATTCTATTACTCCCGAAGAAGTACACAGAGGGGTAAAACAATACTTTGACCTGAATAAAGCTGCGGTTACAGTAGTACATCCTAAAAAAGACAGTGCTATAACTTTCAAAGGCAAACGCGAACCTGTTAACGAAAGCAGAATTTCTGAATACCAGCTTCCAAACGGCTTTGATACAGGATTATACGAAACAAAAAGCAGCAATATAAATTACAACATCTCGCTGTATATTGATAAGCCATACAACAAAAAGGCCGGTGTCATTAACGTATTAGACTATATCTATACAATGGGAAATTCCTCTCTTACAGAAGATGAGATGGATATCTTTCAAGAAAAAAATAATATAACTCTCGCTTCTTATGTTTCACCGGCAAGGTTAAAAATTTCTACTGAAAGCAGTTTTAATAACAGAAATCTTATTTTTGATAATGCAAAAAAACTGCTTTATGAACCAAGGTTTACCGAAGAAAACCTGAAGAAAGCAAAAGAAAGAATAAAAGACCATATGTCCAGACATCAGGACAGTGCATACAGCCTGTATACAAATTATGACACACGGAATAATCCTTATGATTTTTCTGACGAAGAAATTCTCGCAAATCTTGATAACATTACTCTTGATGACGTAAAAGAATGCCATAAATATTTACTTAACAATTCAAGAGGTATTATTACCGCAAACATTCCGGCTGAGCATCCGGAAGTAAAAAATGAGATTTTAAACAGTTCTGCAAAGCTAAAAAAAGTTCTGCCGAATAAAATTAAACCATTAGAAATATACAAAGAAAATACAAGACCAAAAGTTCTACAGGTAGTTAAGAATAACTCACAGGCTGATATTATGCAGGTTTACAAGTTTAAAACTGATAACACACTGCGTGAATCTGTACTGGGCGAGCTTACAAACTCAATACTTACAAGTTCAAGTATAGGATTATTTGACAACCTTAGAGAAAAAGACCACCTTGCATACTCTGTTTACTCAACGATTGAAAAAACAGGAAACAGCGGAGAAATTTCCTGTAATATTCTGACTACAACAGACAATAAGGATATCGGAGAAATTTCATATGATAATGTAAAAAAATCAATTGACGGGTTTAACAGACAAATCGCCAAACTTAAAGCCGGCGAGTTCACAGACAAAGATTTAGAAAATGCTAAGCTTGCGATGAAAGCCAATCTCTTAAATACAGAAGGAAGCAGTAAAAAGCTTGATACAATCAATCTTGGTTTAAACTCAAAATACGGTATTACATACGCTAACAAGCTCTACAACGAAATTGACACTATTACAAAACAAGAAATTGTAGATTTTGCAGAAAAAATCTTCCGCAATCCGCCTGTATATTCAATTGCTGCAAGCAAAGATACCTTGGAAAACAACAAATATTATTTTAAAACTTTAGAAGCATAAAGATTTGACCTAAACTCTTTTATCTTTTCTGCCTGCTTCTTGTAATCATTTTCAAGAATTTTATTAATATTTGTATCCAGAAGACTTACAACATCTCTAATGTTCTCATTGTTCATCACAATCATATCATTTGCCATCTCTACATTTGATAAAGCAAGTCTTGTCGTATCCCTAAAACCTGATGAAGCAAGTCTTTGTGCAAGTTCATTATTTTCAATATTTTTACATAGAGCCTGAGCTACAAGCATTGGCGCGTGTGAAATCAATGCAACAGCCTTATCATGTTCCCGCGGAGTCGTCATAATAGTTTTGGCACCCAAATCCTCAATTAAAGATTTCAAGACCTCAAAATCTTTAATATCAGTATCGTCTTTTGGGGTTACAGCCCATGTAGCACCTTCAAATAATTCCGGAAAAGAATGCTCCCAGCCGTTATGCTCAGTACCGGCCATAGGATGAGAAGGTATAAATTTATACCTGTAACTTTTATGAGAAACAAACTCTTTTAAGCTGCAAACATCTGTCACAATAGTATTCTCATCAAGGAATTCTTCAAGCTTGTCAAGAATTTCCAGAGTCTTATTCATAGGAGTACAAACAAAAACAACATTACAGCCACTGAGTATTGAATAATCTTTACTTACTCCGGCTTCCGAAACAGAACGAGAAACTCCAACCACATCATGTTTACCATCCATTCCTTTAAAAATTGAACCGCCAATTAAACCTAAACCAACTACTCCTACTTTCATTTATAAATCCTTATGACAAAAACTTTTAGTACCATCTACATAATCTTTTACAATATCTCCGTTTCCTTCAATATTGTATTTGTATATCGTAAGCCCCTCAAGCCCAACAGGTCCCCTTGCATGTGTTTTGTTAGTAGAAATTCCTACTTCTGCACCAAAACCATATCTGAACCCGTCCGCGAATCTTGTCGAAACATTATGATAAACTCCTGCTGAATCAACGGCATTCATAAATATCTTTGCATTCTTGCTATCCTCTGTAATAATCGATTCTGTATGACCGGAAGAGTATTCATTTATATGTTCAATAGCTTCTTCAAGAGTTGAAACTAATTTATAAGAAAGAATTTTGTCAGAGTACTCTGTATGCCAGCTTTCAGGCTTCGCAATTAATTCTACACCCGCTTCCTCAAGAGCTTTCAGAAGCTCTGTTGTATATTTAAAATCCTTATGGATTAGAAGTGTTTCAACAGCATTGCAAGCACTCGGATATTGAGTTTTCGCATCAATAATTACACGTTTCGCTTTTTCTAAATCAGCACTCTCATCCACAAATATATGACAAATTCCGTCTGCATGTCCTAATACCGGTATCTTTGTATTTTCTTTTATGAATCTAACAAGATTATTGCCGCCTCTTGGAATGATTAAATCAATGTACTTATCCAACGAAAGCATGTTTTTGACATCATCTCTTGAGAAAACCTGCGTCAGTACATCTTTTGGAAAATCTCTTATTGAGTCTAATGCTTCCTGAATAACTCTCATTATTTCTTTATTAGTATTTATCGACTCTTTACCGCCTTTCAGGATTACTGCATTTGAAGATTTAATTGCCAGGGCAGAAATCTGCGAGATTACGTCCGGACGAGCTTCAAAAATTATCCCCAAAACACCAATCGGGCAAGAGATTTTTGTCAAAATCAGCCCGTCATCAAGTTGACGTTTAAGCAGAGTTTTCCCAATCGGATCTTCAAGGTTGGAAATATCAATAATTCCTTGAATCATATCACGCATTTTATTCTCATCAAGCTTTAGACGATTGAAAACAGACTGTTTAAGTTCGCCGCTCTCAACAAGCGGCAATGCTTCTTCCAAATCCCTCTTATTAGCTTCAAAAATCTTTTCCTGATTTTCTTTTAAGTTTTTTGCAATATTCAATAAAGCTGTATTTTTAAGCCCTACCGGAAGTGTCGCAATTTTTTTTGATGCATATTTTGCCTTTTTAGCAAGTTCTATAAATTTACCTTCTTCCATTTCTGTAATCCTCACAGAGTTTGCAATACTGTAGTCTTCTTATGTTAATCATTCTTGAAAACTTTTTTCTCATCAGATGTTCCTGCAAAGATATTGCAGGTTTTTCATCCAATACATTCGGCTGTTTTACAATAAAACCAGACAAATCCATAAACGGAACAGCATTTCTGTAATCCATGTACGGATTTCTTCCAAATTGTTCGCTCATACCTTCTCCTCTTTGTGATAGTCCTTGTAATAATTTTATTCAAAACTATATTTAGTAACAAGGTTTTGTAAACGAAAATTTACTAAAATTTTTGAGTTGAAAAAAAAATTTGTTGCTGGTATATTGAAGTAGGTGGAAGTATTAACTTACTTTTACCGCAGAAAAAGTAAGCGCTTGTAGCCCAGTTGGATAGAGCGTTTGGCTACGAACCAAAAGGTCGGGGGTTCGAATCCCTCCAAGCGCAATTTAATTAAGAGTCGCAAGACTCTTTTTTTATGCCCTTATGAGCCAACAAAATGATGTAAATAATAAAAATTCTATAAATATTAACTATAAAAACCATAGCTGATTTGTATTTTACTTAATCAAATTAAGTTATAGAATTATTGTTAAGGAGAAAAAATTATGAGTATATTTGAAGCAGGAATGATGGTATGTTTTGGCGTAAGCTGGCCGATAGCAGCATTAAAAACTTATAAATGCAAATGTGTACATGGCAAGAGTATCCATTTTTCAATGTTAATATTATTGGGTTATATATGCGGTATTACTCACAAAGTACTGGACAATATGGATTGGGTATTCTGGTTATATATTTTGAACACACTATTTCTGCTTATTGATATGTACTTATACTGGATTTACAGGAATAATAAAGCTCCTAATGAATAGTAGTATACTGATATTTTCTATAAAAGTAGAATAACATTACAAACCCTATAAATGCAAAAAATGCTCCCGGTATAGCTGTGTATTGATAACCTAAACCATACTTAACCGGAAGAGCTCCGACAAAAGCCCCTATAGCATTCCCCAGATTAAAAGATATTTGAGAGAAAGATGCTCCCAGCATTTCTCCCCCTCTGGCATTTTCAATAAGAAGCACCTGCTGAGGAGCAGAAACTGCAAACAGACATCCGGTACATACACACATTAAAATAATGGATGCAATTGGATTTGATGCAAAGAAGAAAATCAATAACAGAGCAATGCAAGCTGTCAGCTGCGTCATTCCGGCAACAAGAGCAGGAGAAAATTTATCAGAGAGTTTTCCTCCTAGAAAATTCCCTATACACATACCTGCTCCGGCTAATACCATAACTATTGAAACATATTTGGGCATAATTCCTGAAACTTTTACAAGCAGAGGATTTATATAACTGTACCAGCAAAAAATTCCGCCATTTCCCATTATAACAGCAATTATTAAAAGCCATGGTCCTATACTTTTTAAAAAATTAAACTGACCTCTAAAACCATTATCCGGCAAAGGTTTCAAATATGGTATAAGCTTAATTATTGAATATACTATAACAAACCCGAACAGTCCTATTAAAAGAAAAGTTAATCTCCAGGACAAATTATGACTTATAAATGTTCCAAAAGGAATTCCCAGAAGATTTGCAACTGTCATACCAGCAACCATTGTAGCTACTGCCTGATTTTCCCTTCCATGTTCACAAAGCCGTCCTGCGGATATCGCACCAACACCGAAAAATGCTCCATGAGGAAGCCCTGCAATAAATCTTATTGCACAAAATAAATGATAATTACCTACAAAAGCAGTTGCTAAGTTTGCAATAGTAAAAATAGACATCAACCATAATAAAATTGTTTTAAGCGGTTTAGTACGTGCAATAACTACAAGAAGTACAGCTCCTGCCACGACCCCAAGTGCATACATTGATATAAAACTGCCTGCTTGTGGTATGGAAACCTTCATTGCAAGAGCAGTGTCAGGTAATATTCCCATCATCACAAATTCTGTTAGTCCCAGTCCAAATGTTCCTAATGCCAGAGGCAAAAGGCACGTACTTTTTCTCATAATTTATTCTCCGCTACAAATCTTCCGGTAATGTAAATTTTTCATCATTTACCTCTCTTAAAAAGTTGGTCCAGCTGTTATAGTATTCAGCCAGTGCTTGTGTATATCCTATTATAATCGATTTATACGATTGCTTCATAACAATTAAAGAAGTTATGTCAGATTTACCAGCCTCATAGCTGTTTTTTGAAGTTTCTATTAACTCTTCAGAGCCTGTTATAATCTTTTTTTCATAATGATTCAGGTTATCAGCAGCAGTTAAAAACCTGTCATAGGCGGCACTAACATCTTTTACAGCTCTATTTTTTGAAGATTCATATTTTAATTCAGCCTGTTTAAGCTTTAATGCTGCATTTTGAATTTCCGGAGAATAATTGTAAAAAAGAGGGATATTAACCAGACTGGCACCTGCATAAGCACCATTATTAAAATTTCCGCTATCAGTATACGAACCTACCTGATACGCATAGCCTCCTGTAAGCTGGATATCCGGTATACGCTGACGTGCGGTTACGGTCAAATTTTTCTCTGCAACATCAATTTCCTGCTTTGCAATTTGAATATCATATCTGTTTCGGATAGCGTTCTGAACGATTTCATCAAACGATGGAAAATCAAAATTCGGAGGCGGGGTCATCATTTCCTGAAAATTGTTTTCTTCGGAAAAAATATTATCCATACTGTCATATACAATATTATCCGGATTATTTATAACTTTATTAAAATCCGACAGAGCTTTTTTTACATTTACTCTTGCTGAATTTACCTGTGTAATCATTTGATTTAGTGCTATTTCTGCTTGAATAACATCAATATCAGGAGCATTATGATTTTTAACACGGACCTTTGCTATTTTCAAAAGCTCTTCCTGTAGTTCCTCCTGCTGCTCAAGTGTATCAAGAATTGATTTTGCTTCTACCAGATTAATATAAGCTTCTCTTACATCCATTTTTAAATCAAATATTGTATAATCAATATTTTTTTCAACAAGTTTTAAATTAGACTCTGCAAGATTCTTACGAGCTTTTCTTTTCGCTATTTCAATATTTTCACTTACGCCAAGCTGCTTTGGTTCACTGTTTCCAGCCGCACCCAAGAAATAAAAAGCATCAAAAGAAGGGTTTTGAAGTCTGTTTGCTGTTTTTATGTTATTCTTCGCTATATTACGTTCAAGTTTTGCGGCCTGTAAATCAATATTATTTTCTAAAGCAGCATCAATCGCCTGATTCAGGTAAACTTTCTTTACATCCTGAACAGCAAAAAGCTTAGGCTGCATAAGCATTAAAAATATTAGCACCGAAAGAAGTTTCTTCATATATAAAAATTATACCAGAAACCTTCAGCATATAAAATCTGATAAATTTATATTCTGCTTACACCTAAGGCAAATAAAGAAAGCAAAAGTGAACCGAACAGGGCGCTTAAGAAGCCTTCAACTTCAAATCCGGGTGCAATCCAACCTGCAAGCATCAGCATTAATGCATTTATTACAAGACTGAATAGTCCTAGTGTCAGGATATTAATCGGAAGAGTTATGAGTTGTAAAAGAGGTTTGATAAAAGTATTAATAAGTGCAATTATAATACATACAAACATTGCGCTTATAAAATTATCAACTTCAATTCCTGGTACAATCCAAGACACAAAAATTATTAAGATTGCATACACAACCCATCTTATTAAAATATTTATCATATTATAAACCTCGTGATTTATATCTATAATAAATTAGTTGCTTAGAAAAACATCAGGAAATGTATCTAGTCTAGAATGGTAAATCTTCATTAAACTCGGTAATATTATTAATATACTCCTGCCTTGACAAAGCATTCGTCTTACCTTCCTCAATTTTATTCCAAAGAGCTTCTATTGACACCTTCTGCTTACCAAGAAGTTCATTTAAAGCCTGTGCCTGCTCAGAATTTAAATTAATATCTTTAACCTTATTATTAAATTTACTAACATTTCGGCTAATAACTCGTTGTGCAGGTTTATGCAGCTGACTCAAAAGAGCTATATCTTCGTCTGTTACCGGAGTTTCTGTATAGATTTTCTCTGCTTCGCTTATTGCTTCATTAATTTGCGGCATTATTTTTTTATGCTTATTAATTAAATATTCAATTTTATTTTTTGCCTCCATATAAGCCTTAATAGTCAGAGAATCATTCTTTACTTTTTCTTCTAAAGAGGCTGTCTGTCGCAAAATATTACTATAATAGAGATATGGAAATCCTAAATTAAAATCAGCTCTCTCAAGCTTTTTATCTTTTGCATAAATCGAAGGTGCAAGTTTAGCGAAAGTCATATTCTTTAAACCATTTTTGATATCTCTTTTTAGATTTTTGAAAGCCTCTGGTGCTTCACCTAAAAAATCTGGAACTTCAAATATTCCGCTCTGTCTTATATTAACAGCCATTAAGGCTGCATCCTCTCCCGCATACCATTTTTTAGATTTTTCTTCTAAATAGTTAAATTCTGATTGATTTGCACTCCATTCACCAAGTCTTAACCTCTTTGCTTCTTTAAACTCAGCAGGATCAAAATCGGGAAGCACAAAAAATGGAGTTCGTATTAGATTGCGTCTTTTGCAAACTTTTTCCATCAATTCTTCCGTATTGGGATTATATTCCTTCAAAAAAGGTTTAATCACAGTTTCTATTTCTTTTGCAGCTTTTTTATTAATTAACGCCCCATTAAAATTCACTCTGTTGTTTATTGGTAAAATTTTCATAAACATATACTCCTTAATATACTAAATATACCACAAATAAAAGTTATACTTTTGTCGCATTTAATTACAAGATATTTGGTTCATAATTCATATGTTCACATAAGAAAGGAGTTAACTCATGCAAAAAGACGAAAAAGAACCAAAAGAAACTTTAGGAGAAAAAGTTAAAGATAAGGCTCATGAAATTAAGGAAGATTTAAAAGAAGATGCCGAAAAAATGAAAGAGGGCGTAAAAAAAGGCGCTCATGATGTTAAAGAAAAAGCACACGAACTAAAAGAAAAAGCCGCTGAAAAAATGGACGAAATGAAAGAAAAACACAAAAAGGCATAAACACTAAAAAAGAAACACCAGCCGGTGTTTCTTTTTTAGTTATTCATCTATTAAACCTAAATTATCATTTTCTGTTGCAATTTCTAACAGACGATATGAAAGGTAAGCACCGAGAGCAACTGCTTTCAAATCAATGCTTTCATCATGTTTTGCTACTTCGAGAATAGCACTGTTAACTTCAGGATTTTCTTCCTTCAAATACTGAACCATATTTTTTCTCCAGTTTTGCACATCCTGAAATGCTTCTGAAAAAACTTCTGATGATATATCTTCTGTTATAATTGGCAACATACTTCTCTTCTCCTATTTATTATTAGATTATATACTATCTTCAAAAAAGATACAATACACTATATATATTAAGAATTCTTTCTTATTTTTTTCTTAGAACAGCCATCTTTTAGCTCAACTTCTCCATTTGCAATATTTTTGCCAATAGATTTTTCAAGCGTAGCTTTTGCTGCATTATAATCATACATTGTCTGATAATATGTCAGCATCGCATTCTGATACTGAACCTGTGCATCTTTAAGCTCTATAGGATTTCCAACCCCGACTTTATACCTGCCATATGAAAGTTCGTAATTTTCTTTTGCCTGCTTTAATCCCAAAAATGCCACTGGAATTTTATTCTTTTTCTCTGTTAAAGAGTAGTATGATTCCTGAATCTCGTAATAAATATTATTTTTAGTATTTATCGCATTAGATTGTTCACGAGAATACAAGGCCTGAGCTTCTTTAATTTCATTTTTTATAAGCATTCCGTTTATTGTCGGGAAGTTCAAATAGCCGCCATAGTTATAACCGTAATTAGATGTTGGATGGCTTCCGCCGATTTGATATTGTCCTTCTATTGTCAATTGCGGAAAGTAAGATTTTTTAACAAGTTTTACATTCTGCTTCGCTTCTTCGACCTTAACTTCTGCCAGCTGAAATTCTGGTCTGGATGTTTGTGCCGTTTTTATAGCACTATCAAGAGTAATATCACACGGTTCATACCTTAATGTTTCAGTTACTTTATATTTATTTGAATAAGGAAGCCCCATCGTGTTATTTAACTTTGCCATAGCAATATCAACAGCATTTTCTGCCTGAATTAAATTTAGTTTTGCATTGCTTAGGTTTACTTCTGCAATAGTTACATCAACCTTCGGTTTTGTTCCGACTTTATAGAATGCCTTTGCCTGATCATAAAAAGCTGCATATTTTGCTACCATATCTTCTGCGACTTTTTTTGCTTCTATTGCATACTGAAGATAGTAATAAGATTTCTTAACTTCACACAGAACATCATTAACTGTTCCGGTCAGAGTAATTTTATAGCCCTGACTATCTAATTTTCTTATTGTCACCTGATTTTGCGTAACCCCAAAATCATAGAGCATCTGAGAAGCACTTATCTGACCTAAAACCCAGTAATTAAAAGTCAAATTTCTTCCTAACGCATCAGATAACTGGAGCTGTTTAATTTTGGTATATCCAGTTTGCCAGCCAAACTGTGGGAAATAAGCTGCCCAAGCCTGCCTAATTCTTGCATCTGATGCAAAAACATCCTGCATTGCAGCTTGTATGCGAGGATTATTGCCCAATGCAAACTTCATACATTCTTCAAGACTTATATCAACAGTATTCTCAACACTACCCTGAATAAGCAGAGAATTATCACTTTCTTTTTTAGGTTCGACATCTCTGCTGTCCGGATACTCTTCTTTTTGTATTGCATTACCCAAATCACTATCTTTATGCCAGAAAGCAGCCTGAGAACTTATCTGGGTAATCATTAAGAATATTATAGATATTATAAACAATCTTAATTTTTTCATTGATTTTTCCTTCGATTATTGATAAATTCTTCGGCTTTTTCTTTAACAACATTTGTCATTACGAAAAATGCCGGAACAAGAATACTTCCGAGGAATGCAACGGCGAGCATCCCCCCAAACACAGATACACCTATAGAATGTCTGCTTCCAGCACCTGCACCGTGAGCAAATACCAGAGGAAGAAGCCCCAGAATAAACGCTATATTTGTCATCATAACAGCTCTAAACCTTAATTTGGCAGCCTGCATCGCAGCATCTATATAATTTAAACCGGGCTGTCCATTTACCCCTTCCATTGCATCCTTAGCAAACTCAACAATCAGGATAGCTTGCTTTGTACTCAAACCGATTAACATAACCAAACCTACCTGAGCATAAATATCAAGCGAAAGTCCTGACACATATTGGAAGAAAATAGCACCTAATAATGCCACTGGAGAAATCATCAATACCGCAGCCGGAAGCATCCAGCTTTCATATAACGCAACCAGAAAGAGGTACACAAATGTAAGGGCTAGCGCAAGAATTGGTCCAATTTGTCCGGATGATTGCTGTTCTTGCAACGAAGTTCCAGACCAGGCAAAGTCCATATCCTTAGGCAGAATTTCATCTGAAATTCTTGTCATAGCTTTCATTGCATCACCGGAACTTACGCCTGAAGCAGGGTTTCCGTTAATAGTAATTGCTGGATACATATTAAATCTAGTTAATGAGTATGGCCCTACTATATTGGTTGTAGATATAACAGCTGACAATGGAACCATTTTTCCCTGATTATTTTTCACATAAATCTTGTTTATATCACTTAACGTTGCTCTGTATGGCGCATCTGCCTGCATATAAACACGGTAAACTCTTCCATATTTATTAAAGTCATTTACATAAACAGCGCCAAACTGAGCAGCAAGCGTTGAATATATTTCCGAAATTGAAACGCCTTGAGCCATAGCTTTATCTTCTTCAATTTTGACAACAACCTGCGGCAGAGAAGACGTAAAAGATGTATACAAACTTGAGAACGCAGCATCACCACGTGCTGTTCTAAGTAATAATTGAGCCTCATCAAACAATTGATCAGATGACCTATCGCCTTTATCAAGAAGCTGATATTCAAATCCGCCGTACATTCCCATACCGGTAATAGCTGGAGGAGAAGATACAAAACCTGTTACTTCCGGATATTTTGAGACAATAGCATTTGACTGTTTCATAATACTATTCAAAGAGAGTTTACTACTCTTTCTCTTTGACCATGGTTCAAGCTTTAAAATACAGAACGCTGAATTTTCGCCATTCATACCATTTATCTGCATAACAGATACTACGCCTGGAATTTTTACAAGCTCATCTGAAATAGTTTTTACAACATCTGCGGTTCTGGAAAGAGTTGCACCATCCTGCAGCTGAATCATTGCAAATAATGCCCCCCTGTCCTCTTCCGGCAGGAAGCCTGTAGGACAAAGCCAGAACATAATTAAAATACCTATAATTATTCCAATTAAAGTATTCATCGTCTTTTTAGGAGCACGAACAAAATATTCCACAGTTTTAAGGTATTTATCTCTTACACTATTGAACCAGTTTTCAAATTTTTGTATAAATTCAAAATCTGTTTTTTCTTCTCCTGATTTTAAAATCATCGCACATAATGCAGGAGAGAGAGTCAACGCAACAACAGTTGACAATCCAATTGAAGTCGCAATACATACTGCAAATTGACGATACATTTGCCCTGATATACCACCCATAAATGATACCGGAACAAATACAGCCATCAAAACTAGAGATGTTGCTACAACAGCTCCAAAAACTTCCTGCATAGTTATTTCTGTAGCCTCCCGAGGCTGCTTACCTTCTTGGATATGCCTTTGTGTATTTTCCAATACTACAATAGCATCGTCAACAACAAGCCCTACTGCAAGAACTAAGCCAAAGAGGATTAACAGATTTATTGAAAAACCCATTAATGCCATAAAAATAAATACCCCGATTAATGAAACCGGAATTGCGCAAAAAGGGATAAATGCAGCACGCGCAGTTCCCAAAAATAAATAAGTTACTGCACTAACGAGAATAATTGCCAGAACAATCGCACTAATAACTTCATGAATGGATTCTCGTACAAACTCTGTTGTATCGTATTGAGTAAAATATTCAATATCCGTTGGAAATTTTTTACTCAATATTTCCATTTTCTTTTCAATACGATTTACCAGATCAATGGTATTTGCTTCCGGAAGCTGTGATATTGAAATCATTGCAACATCACTTTCGCCAATTCTAACAGCAGAAGAATAGTTTTCTGCTCCAAGTTCTACACGAGCCACATCCTTTATACGAACATTAGAACCGTTAACATTTGACTTTACTATAATATTTTCAAACTCTTCTACCGTCTTCAATCTTCCCTTGGTTCTAAGAGTAAACTTCATCATCTGCGGATTATCCATTGGTTCAACACCAATATTTCCTGCAGGAGCCTGAGTATTCTGAGAAGTTATTGCAGCATTTATATCAGAAGTCGAAACACCTAAACTTGCCATTTTATCAGGTTTTAGCCAGATTCTCATAGAATAGTCGCCCGCACCGAATATCTGCACCTGACCGCAGCCTTTTGTACGAGCAAGTTCGTCTTTTATATACATCGTTGCATAGTTTGCAAGAAATAAAGAATTGTAAGTTTTATTTGGTGAAGTTAACGCAATAAACAGTGCGCCTGCACCGCCTGTTGTCTTTTTAACAGTCAAACCGTAACGCTTTACTTCCTCTGGCAGACGGGGTTGAACCAATTGCAGCTGGTTTTGAACATTTACCAGAGCCATATCTGGATCTGCTCCAACATCAAAATATAATGTTAATTTGTAAGATCCATTTTTTGATTCAGAAGACATATAAAGCATATCTTCAATACCGTTCAACTGCAACTCAATAGGAGCAGCAATTGTAGATGTAATTACATCGGAACTGGCACCGCTGTATGTAGCACTAACAATTACCTGCGGAGGAGTTATTGAAGGATACTCCTCTAAAGGCAGAGTTGTAAGTGATATTAACCCTGCTAATATAATTGCAATAGAAATTACTATAGCAAATTTAGGTCGTTTTATAAATAAATTGCCTGCCATTATTTTTTCCCTAGTTTACTTAATTTACTTTTTATTTTTCCAAACAAACTTTGCTTATTTTGCCCTTCAGATTCTTTTGGCACAGCCTGAACAATTCTCACCGGACGTCCTTGAATGACCTTTTGCAGACCCGTTGCAATTATTCTGTCGCCGGCTTTTACCCCTTCTGAAACAATCCACATATTATCCTCTGTTTCACCCATAGTTTTTATATAAACCATTTTAGGTAAGTTTTTTTCATCAAGAACAAACAGATAGCGTCCTTCTTGATTTTCCATAGTAGCGCTTTGAGGAACCACCGGCATATCGTCCTTAGATTTTGAATATATTATTACCCTGCCAAAATCACCTTGAATTAACTCATCCTTAGGGTTAGGAAAAGTTGCTCGCAAAGTTATTGTACCAGTTGTTTCTTCGACCTTATTATCGTAAAAATCCTGAACCCCTTTGATATCATATTTTCTGCCGGTGCTGAAATAAAACTCAACATCTCTTTTTGCGTTTGCACCGTCAATTCTTACCAGCTCTGCATAGTCTTTGGAATTTAACGGAAATGTAATATACATAGGATTTGAACTATTAATAGTAGTTAAAGCTCCGCTTGCAGTTGAAACAAAGTTACCAACTGTAACTGCAATAATCCCAACCCTTCCGTCTACAGGAGATTTTACATGTGTGTAGCCAAGATTCCTCTGCGCATCTCTATACGCGCTTTCTGCACTATCTAACTGCGCGGAGTATGCATCTGACTGTGCCAGAACATTATCATATTCTGACCGCGCAATATAATCTTGTTTTACAAGTTCTTTATACCGTGCAAGCTGTTTATCGTAATATTTAGACATTGATTTTGCATTATCAAGATTTGCCTTTGCCTGACTTGCTGCATACTGATATTGTTGAGGCTCTATCTCAAATAAAACCTGCCCTGCCTTTACATAATCGCCTTCTTTAAAATAACTCCTGGTTAAATATCCACTGATACGCGCAAGAACATCTACTCTGTATTTTGAAACAACTCTTGCATTTGCCTGAAATTGACGTGTTACATAACGGCTGCCGACTTCTGTAACTGTAACTGCTGGTATTGCGCCAAGCGCACGCTGCTTAGCAGTCTTAGCTTTGTCAAAATTTGAGATTAGCCAGCGGCCTAAAATTAAAGCCAGCACAACGACTATAATTAATATAATTTTATTTCTCATTAGCTCTCCAAGTCCTAAGTACTATTTATATTTTACGATAAACACATTATAGTATTATGTCTAATTTTAAACATAATACTAACAAAAAATATAAGTCAAATCAAGAAACCCATATGGGGAACATTTATTATTTTTCAATACGTAAATGCCTATCCGGCTCTTCCCCTATAGAAGTACTCTGGAGATTATATTGCTCGACAAGTTCGTGCTGAAGTTTTCTAATATGAGATGGCTGCGGTGCCAGCTCAATCATTAAAGCTCCATCCAATACTTTTTTTATTGCAGATTTAGCCTCATCTAAAGCTTTTTCTGCTTCATCGCTATATCCGGTCAAAGATTCTACATCACCAGGTTGTATATCAAGAGCATCTTTCAAAACTTTTTGTATCTGTGCCATTGAGTTTGTTTTCACATAGAATATCTGAACCCTGTATTCTTTGGCTGTACTTAGAATTTTTGCACCGCCTTTTGCAAAGTTTTTATGAGCTATTACAATATCGGCATCTTCCACATTTCTAATAATTTCTACATTTAAATTCAGACGTTCAATAAGTTTCTCCACAATAGTACGTGAAACTGCATACAGATATAATTTTTTAAGCGGTTTAGCCTGTTCAACATATTTCTGGCGCGAAAAAGAAAAGTTCATCTTGTTATCCGCCGGAGTCTGAAGTTCCTGTTTAGCCTCTTCTATAACAACAGGTTTATCAAGTTCTTTTTGTTCCACTTTTCTAATTTCAGGGCGGATAGGCCAGCCGCGTAAAATATAATCAACCGCCTCTGATGTATTTTTGTATACAGCGAGAGTATTTCTATCAAGAATTTCTATTACAATATCAAAAGTTGGCTGTTTTTCTCTTTCAAGAACAGTTTTTTGCGACGCTCTTCTTTTTGCCTCATCATCACCAAGTGTTACTGATTGTATGCCGCCGACCAAATCTGAAAGCGTCGGGTTTTTAATCAAACTTTCTAAACAGTTTCCGTGCGCTGTTGCAATCAGCATAACACCGCGTTCTGCAATAGTTCTTGCGGCCTGAGCCTCCGGCTCGGTTCCGATTTCATCTACTACAATAACTTCTGGTGTATGGTTTTCTACAGCCTCTATCATTATATCTTTTTGTAATTCCGGCTGAGCAACCTGCATACGTCTTGCTGACCCGACTGCCGGATGAGGAACATCTCCGTCGCCGGCGATTTCATTAGAAGTATCAACAATAACTACACGCTTACCAAGCTCATCTGCTACAAGCCTGGAAATTTCTCTAAGCTTAGTTGTCTTACCAACACCCGGAGGCCCTAGAAATAATATACTTTTTCCCTGAGTACAAATATCTTTGATACAAGCAATTGTACCAGTTACTACACGGCCGATACGACAGGTAAGGCCTACAACTTTTCCCTGCCTGTTTCTAATCGCACTTATTCTATGAAGGGTGCCAGGGATACCGGAACGGTTATCGTGTGTAAATTCCTGCAGATGGGAAGTTACAAAAGAAATATCTTCATCGTTTACAAAATCGCAATTTAATTTTTCAATCTTTCCGCCGGCATGTCTTACCTCCGGTACTCTGCCTATATCAAGTACAATTTCTATAACATCATCCAACCTGTCAGACGACAAATTTTCAACAACTTTTCGGGGCATAACTGCTAAGAGTCGTTCGAGGTCATTTTGAAATTGTAAATTGCTCATCATTCTTATATGAAATGCCTTTCTGCTTCCGCATTTGGCTGATAACTATTCAACTTTGATCTCCTATTTATATTATACCATATTTTTTTGAGTTTGCTATATTTTTATGAATAAAAAAGCGGGACTTGAAAGTTCCGCTTAAATACCTTATTCTTTATTTCTCAAATCTCTCTCTCGTTATGCTTTGCTTTCGCCTTTATCTTGGACTTTTGCAGCCTCTTCTTTCTCTTTTTCTTTATCCGCAGCCGCTTTATCTTTATCTTGTTCCTCAACATACATTGTTGCGAACTGTTCATACAAATCTGAATCTTGTAATATTTCATCTAACTCAAGATAAGCATTTTCATCTTTGTTAGCTTCAACATATTTATTGCCGTCAATATCATATTTCTGTGCCTGATTTTGAGTTAATTTATCAGCACCAATTGTTTTTACTATAAAATTCTTTAAAACATTTGCATTAATATTAGTTGACATCTTTTTGTCTCCTTATGTTTATTCATCTTACATATATTAAAAGTATATAAAAAATATCGAATTTCACAAAGACAAAAAATCTTTACAAATCTTTACAGAAGTATGAATTACAGAGCTTCCAATGCAGCTATTTTCATAAGTTTAGTATCAGGAGATTTTCCTGTCCAGATTTCAATGGCCCTCTCTGCTTGATAGATAAGCATATCTAAACCACCTACTGTCTGGAGTCCTCTTTTTTGAGCTTCTTGAATAAGAACTGTTTTAACAGGATTGTACACAATGTCATAAATAAGAGTTTCAGGATTTAATTTATCCAAATCAGTTTTTTCCAAAGGCATTTGGTCTGCCATAAAACCCTTCATTCCAATAGGCGTTGCATTTACAACTATTGAAGTTCCTTCTAGAGAACGGATATTTTGTATCTGGTATACATTGAAATTGATTTCAGGAAACTTCGCCCTGACATATTCAAGAGTTTGTCTTGAATTAATTATATTTCTGGTATAAAAATCAATTTCTTTTACCCCTTTTTCTGCAAGCCCCACTACAGCTGCTCTGGAAGCTCCGCCAGTTCCTAAAATGCTCGCATTTTTTCCTGCTAAATTAATTGTTTCGGGAATAGCTTTTTTAAACCCATAAATATCAGTATTATACCCGAAGAAAGACTTATCATCACCAACTTTTACTGTATTAACACATCCTGCAATATTTGCATAATCATCAATATCATCAAGAAATAGCGACATTGGAACTTTTAACGGAATTGTAACATTAAACCCGTTATATCCATTAGTTTTTATGAATTTAATTCTATTAATCAAATCCTCCGGAGGGGTTTCCATAACATCATATGAACCCTCAAGTCCGATGCTTTTAAGTCCGGCTTTTTGAATAACAGCCGAGATAGAGTGACCTAAAGGATAGCCTATAATTCCAAGTTTAAACATACTCTCTACCTCCAGTAGAAGTAATTATAACATAAAGTATCCTCTACGCCAAGTAGACTATAACAATTGCAGTGCTATAGATGGCGATTGGTTTGCAGCAGCAAGAAGTGTTGCAGAAGCCTGTTGTAATATCTGACTGCGAATGTAAGCACTTGACTCTTCTGCTATATCTGCATCACGTATTGTTGATTGAGTTGAAACGAGATTATCATAAGATACTTTGATTTGTTCCAGTGCACTCATTAGACGGTTTTCTAGTGCTCCTAGTTCTGTTTGCTTTAATGCAATCTTTTTTAGATAATAATCAATACTTTCAACTCCTATTTGTTTTTCACCCAAAAAGCTGAATAACTCTATACCATCCAATGATAAATCCATAGAATAGCCTATTTTACCTGCTTCATTTCCATTAATACCAACTTGAAAAAATGGTGATTTAAACGATTGACCTTCAAATGTTGTAATATTATTCAACACAACTGCACCATACAATTCTCCACCGACAGCACTTCCTTTGTAACGAGAATCATAAGAACAATTGGTTATAGTTAATGGCAAGATACCAACACCTTCTTTGTGTGAAAGTGCACCTACAATCACTCCAGCCAATTCTTCAGTAACATTAAATACTTGACAATTTTCTATTTGTACATTTCTACCATGAGGAACATCATTAATATAACAACCTCCTGTTATTCCACCAGCGCCCCATTCTTTTGTTAAAGATTTTATAGAACTGTAAGAGCTGCAATTCCTCATGATAGTATTCCCCATGAGTCCAGAAATTCCTCCAGCCCTTCTTGTAGAGGTTACACTAACATCGGAATAACAATCCGTAATCAATGTAGTATTATTATACCCTGCTAAAGCTCCAACGATGCCGCCGGCATCTCCACCAGCACTTATCTTTCCGCCTTTTACATAACAATTGCTAATTGTAGCACCTTCAACATATCCAGCTAATGCTCCGCATCCCGAGTTCAATGTTATATCGACATCTTCTATTCCTAAATTTTTTATTTCACATCCACCTCCACAAAACCCAAATAACCCGAGAGCCTCTCTCCCACTAGTACTATTCATGTACAGATTTGAAACAACATAACCATTACCATCAAATTTTGTAGGGAAACGACCACCGTTGCCAAGATTAGTACCAATACTTACCCAGCCTTCACCTTCTGAGTATTCGCTCAAATCAATATCTGCGCCCAGAACAAATTCAGCTCCCCCTCTTTCTATCAAACCATTATTTGTCATTGTTGCAAGTTTTGCTAATTCTTTTGCAGAAGATATTGAATAAGTACCGCTTGTAAGTTTTACGGTTTCATCTACTGACTCAAGAGTTGTCATAGCACTGGTGTCACGGTGTACAACCTCATTCACAAATCCAGACCGGGTTTCTCTTGACGGAGTTGTAAACAACTTATCGCCGTATTCTGTATTATTCAAAATTCTTGATATTTCTGCTGTAAGTGCCCTAGCTTCCTTATTAACAGCACTCAAAGAACCCTTTCCATAAGTACCATTTTGAACAGACATTTCCAAACTTCTCAATCTGGCAAGTATATCAGAAACCTGCGACAAACCTGAGTTTGCGCTCTGAACCATATCCAAACCCATCATTGCATTATCTTCTGCTACTTGATAGGCTCTTATTTTTGTTGATAAGTTTGTATTTATTGAATAATTTGCAGCATTATCTTTGGCGTGGTTTATCTTAAAGCCGCTTGTCATCCGCTCGATGGCAGTATTTAATCCATTGGTCGATAATTTTAAATTAGATTGTACAATCAAGCTCGATAGGTTAGTATTTATATTAAGCATACTAACCTCCTAAACGCTAGATTTCTAGGATGTTTTGCCCCCCCCCCCTACAGCCGTAAGGGTTACAGGGTGATTGACCTGAACTATTTTCAAATTAATTATCATTGATAAGCACATATCCTTATATAACTATTATATATTAGATAAATATAATTGTCAAGTTATAGTTATTTTATATCAATAACACTTACCCCGTCGCCGCCTTCTGCATCCTCACCGACTCTGAACTTTGCGACATACGGAGATGTTGAGATAAAATCTCTAATTGCAGATTTTAATGCACCAGTACCGTGTCCGTGTATTATGTAAACAGGAGAAAGGTTAGCAAGGCTCGCCTTATCAAGATATGCTTCCAAATCATCAAGTGCCTCTTCGACTCTTTCGCCTCTTAAATCTAAAGTATTTGAAATATCAAGCCTTCTTACTGCAAAGGAGGTATCTTTTTTCATTGCCCCGAGAGGAAGATTAACTTTTTTGGCTAATTGAGGGTTATAAACAGCCAGCTTTTCTTTTTTAACCTTTGTTTTTATCATCCCCATCTGAATATAAAGAGCATTGTTTTTATCCGGCAGAGAAAGTATTGTTACCTGCTGGTTCAAATCCTTAATCATGACCTTATCATTAACCTGAACCTTATCCCAATCAAGCTCAGTATACTGCTCTTTTTCTTCCAGAGCGTGTAAATCTGAACGAAAATTTTGCTCCAGCTGTGCTAAACGTGCGTAAGATCTTCTGGCAATCTTTTCAGATTTTTCACGTCTTAGTTCTGTAAGAATGTCCTTTATCTCTCTTTTTGCCTGCTCTAACTGACCCTCAAATCTGTCTTTTATTATCTTTAAAGATTTTTTCTTTTCTTTTTTATGCTCATTCAGTTCTTTCTCATAATGTTTTTTGAGTTCATCAGCCTCTGCATTGCGGGTTTCAGCTTCTTTTAAATTTGTATCAAGTCTTTGCTGTGTATCTTGAAGTCTTTCTACTACAATACTTGAAGTATCTCGCTGGGTAATCAGCAGTTCTTTTGCTTTCCAAACCATATCATCACTCATACCCAGATTTGAAGCAATTGAAATTGCGTTACTTAAACCCGGTATACCAATTATAAGCTTATAAGTTGGAGACAAAGACTCAACATCGAACTCCACACTTGCGTTTTTAAAATAAGGATCCGTATACTCAAGAGTCTTTAATTCACCGTAATGAGTTGTAATAATTGATTGAGCCTGTTTTTTTACAAGCTCTTTTAATATAACTTCCGCAAGAACAGCTCCTTCTTGCGGGTCAGTACCAGCACATAATTCATCAATAAGCACAAAAGTTTCACTGTCTGCTATCTCTAAAATATCAATAACATTTGTCATATGAGATGAGAAAGTTGAAAGATTTTGCAGGATGCTCTGTTCATCACCAATATCAGCAAGAATTTTTTCAAATGGATATATATGCGCTTCTGCACAGGGTAAAAACATTCCTGACTTCATCATCAAAATAAACAATCCTACAGTTTTTAGAGCAACCGTTTTTCCGCCGGTATTAGAACCGGTAATTATTATTGATTTATAATCTTTACCTATCTCAAAATCATTTTCTACGATTTTCTCAACCCTGCCGATTAATAAAGGATGACGCATCAAATCTATTTTAATGCTTTTATCTCTATTAACACCTGGTTCCACAGCCTGAATTTTGACAGCATATCTTGCTTTTGCAAAATGAAAATCAATTTGAGCTAGCAGGTGTTCTGTTTTTATTAAATCATCCATAAACAAACGGACTTCGTTGCTTAAGACTGTTAAAATTCTTATAATTTCTGCATAAATCTTTGATTTCAGTTCTCTTATTTTGTTGTTTACAGGAACAATTTGTGCCGGCTCTATATAAAAAGTTTTATTTGTTGCAGATACATCATGTACGATGCCGCCTACTTTACTTTTAGAAGAAGCTTTGACCTGAAAAACAATTCTGTCATCTCTTAATGTATAAATATTTTCCTGCAAATGTTTTTGAAACTCAGGAGAATTCATAAGCTCCTGAACTTTCTGCTTCAAATTAGATTCCGTATCGCGTAAAGATGCATAAAGCCCTTTTAACTCAGGATTAGCATTTTGCTTTACGGTAAAATTATCATCAAATGTATTGAGGATTTTCTCTTCAAATTCTTTATTAGAAAATAAATCATCTGCAAGCTTTTGCATTGAAGCATCAAAAGGTAAGTTTTCTTTTAAGAAATTTCTTACAATTCTTGATGTTCTCATTGATTTTGCAATATCAACAAGTTCTTCCTCAACAAAGTATTCATTTCTCTCTCGAAGCTTTGCAAAATCCGGTATTTTTTCTATCGGAATATCACGTGCTAAATCCAATACATCCTTTGCCTCACGTGTTAATATAATTTGAGCCTGGATGTCTTCAGGTTTTACAAAGGGCGTAAGGTCAAGACAAAGTTTTCTTGACTGCTCTGTCTTTGCAAACTTTGCTAATTCAGCTAATATCTTATCATATTCTAGTGCTTTTTGTGATTTTTGGACAATACTCATTATAAACTGATTATATGTAATAAAAATTTTTGTGCAATAAGAAAGACGCCGGCTTTAAAAAAGCCGG
>UNSK01000031.1 GCA_900552525.1 Candidatus Gastranaerophilales bacterium
GGCAAAATCCATATACTTTTTTAGCAGGATAATGTGCTCTTATCAACGCCGTCAGGTAATACAAATGATGGCATAAGATAATATCCGGATTTTCTTTTTCTATTGCTTCATCCAGAACTTCAAGAAATGCAGCTTTAAATTGTCCGGCCATCTCTTCTGTCATATCCCGATATCTTGTACTGGTATAAGGCATCTCATCCGACATTCCTACTACCGGATACGGAAGCTTTTCTGACGAAAAATATACCGGATATACCGTTACCCCTTCCGGCATATCCACCCGATCCTCTCTTGTGACGCCCGCCACCACGGCCTGCGAAACACCCATCTTGGCCAGAGATCTCACCACCTCGGTCAGATAGACGCCGCTTCCCGTACTGCATGGCTTCTGCGCCGTGACACTAAGCACTCTCATTTTCGATCTGTTATCTCCTCTCGTAGATTGTAAACACATATTCCAGATCAAAATAAGTCTGTTCGTCACTGATCTTCGTCATCTCCCACTCCGGATCCTCATCCAGATTCGGGAAATATGTATCTGCATCATATGCATGGTCTATTTTTGTAATATATGCTTTTGTACAATACGGAAGCAGCTGGCGGTAAATACTCTCTCCACCGATCACAAATATATCTTCCGAATCATATTTTTTCAGTTCATCCACCATCTCTTCTATGGTATGTACAATAACTGTATCTTTTACTTTATAGTTCTTGTCTGTTGTAAGTACTACATTCACACGATTCTTAAGCGGCTGTCCGCCCGGAAAGCTTTCCAGTGTCTTTCTTCCCAAGGCATATCATCATCAAGTTCAGGGTACTCAACAGTGTAGCCGTTAATGCCAGGGAATGTACCTTCAACAGTCCAACCGTCAAAAGTAGAAAGGTGAAGAGCTCCGTTAGCATTAGCTGACATACCAGAAGTACCTGAAGCTTCAAACGGTCTTAACGGAGTATTTAACCATACATCAGTACCGCGTTTCAGCATACCTGATAGTTGTAATTCATAACCAGGAAGAACTACTACGTTCTTTAATGTGTGAGATCTGTTCAATAACTTGTTGAACATTTCTTTACCCATTACATCATCCGGATGGAACTTACCAGCAAAGATGATTTGAACCTTATTTTCATCTAACAGTTTGTTAATTCTGTCTTTATCCATCAAAATCAACCATGCACGTTTGTAATCAGCAAATCTTCTTGCCCAGGTGATAGTTAATACATCAGGATTAAATCTCTTACCAGCAACGTTAGCAACGTATTTGAATAATTCTTCTTTCATTTCACGTTTAGCAGCAAGTAATTCGTCGAAAGATTTATCTCCGTTCATTCTCTTATCTTGCCAGTAGTGAAGGTTAACAGCATTGGTGATAGCTCTAATAGGGCATCTTCCGTCAACCCATTCCCACATCTTGTTAGCAACAAGACCGTGAAGCTGAGATACAGCGTTAGCAATTCTTGACATTCTTAAAGCTGCAACTGTAAGAGAGAAGTTTTCTCCGCCTAATTGAAGAGCTCTTTCTCTAGAAGCACCGGCAAAGAACCCGCCTTCTAATAATGTATCAACCCAGTGAACTTCGTTACCGGCAGCAACAGGAGTGTGAGTTGTGAATACAGTTTTTCTTCTAACTTCATCAAGGTTGCCGTTGTATTGTCTAAGAAGTTCAAAAGCTGCAGGAAGTGCGTGACCTTCGTTCATGTGGATTACATCAAAGTTGTAACCTGCTGCTTGAAGAACTCTAACACCTGCAATACCAAGAACTGTTTCCTGAGCAATTCTGATTCTTTCATTTCCATCATAAAGCTTGTGAGAAATGCTCTTAGCCCAGTCGCTGTTACCGTCAATATCAGTTGTAAGAAGGTAAACAGGGCAAGTGCCAAATAATTCAGGGTCAACTCTGAATGCTTTAACCTTAACTTTTTCTCCAAAAGTGTCAACTTCTACAGTGATACCTGTATCAACAAGGTAATCATAATATTTTCTGATGTAAGCTACTTCAACGTTGCCTGAATGGTCGATTCTTTGATCATAGTAACCATATGACCATAACATAGTTACACCTACCATAGGCATTTGCAAATAACCGGCAGATAACATGTGTGAACCTGCCAAAAATCCTAAACCACCAGAATATGTCTTGAGTGATTGATCCATTGCTATTTCCATTGAGAAATAAGCTACGTTTGGTAATGTCATAATTTTTAAACCTTTTCTTTTGTGTACTACTAAAGGACTAATCGTCCATGCAAATTTATACCAACAACATAACAGATAATCAATGATTTTATAAAATGTTAGGCGTCCGAAACTTTTGTTTTTCCGCTGAAACCCGCGATTTTCCATACGGTAAGAAATTGTAAAGAAATGTAACAAAATAATACTTTAGAATTAGTTCAATATAATTAAATGCGCGGAATAACTTCCGCGCATAGTTTTATATCTTGATGAGTAAGAATTTAGAGTCTTTAAGGGCATGAACTTTATGTTCTTTGTCCTTTTTGAACATGAGAATTTCACCTTTGTCGAGTTTAAACTTTTCAGCATCAAAATGCAGCTCAATCTCGCCGTCAATTACGTAAACAGCTGCATCAGCAATTGAAGTATGCGTGTCTATTATTTCTCCTTTTTTGATTGCAATTATGTTTAAACAGCTGTCGCCGTTTTCCATAAGTACCTGTCTGTCGAATTTGGTTTCATCCAAATTAACAATATCTTTGGCTTTTAATACATTGTAGAACATATAATCTCCTTTCTTTAGTTCATTAGAACAGATACAATAAATAACGGCATTCCCAACCGGGGTAAGGCCGGAATGGCTAGACGATATGTAGTGAGAATTTTTTTTAGTTTCCTCTTGACTGAGAGTAGGTCTAAGGTTGTAATATAATAATTATTATAAGAAAGGAGCGAAAATGGAAAAAACGTTAATGGTTTTGGATAAGATTAATACTCCGGAAGATTTGCGGGGGTTAAGTGCAGAGGAAATGAACCTGCTGTCTGCTGAGATAAGAGATTTAATATTGAAAAAGGTAAACACAACCGGAGGGCATCTGGGGCCGAATTTAGGCATGGTAGAGGCAACAATTGCACTTCACAGGGTGTTTAATTCTCCTGTTGATAAATTCGTATTTGATGTTTCTCACCAGTGTTATCCGCATAAAATTTTGACCGGAAGAAAAGAAGGATTTACAAATCCGGCAAAGTATCATACTTATACGGGGTATACTGCACCGGAAGAAAGTGCGCACGATTTATTTAAAGTAGGACATACTTCTACTTCTGTCAGTCTTGCCTGCGGATTAGCAAAGGCAAGGGATTTGATAGGCGGTAAGGAAAATGTTGTGGCAATTATTGGCGACGGGTCTTTAACCGGAGGTGAAGCTTTGGAAGGGCTTAATAATGCTGCTGTTCTTGGCAGTAATATCATTATTGTTGTAAATGATAATGATATGTCTATTGCAGAAAATCACGGCGGCTTATATTCAAACCTTAAGCTTTTAAGAGATACAAAAGGGCAGGCAGAAAATAATTTCTTTAAAACACTCGGCTTTGACTATTATTATATAGATAACGGACACGATTTTAATGAATTAATATCTGTATTTGACAGAGTAAAAGATGCTGACCATCCCGTATTGGTTCATATGCATACAATCAAGGGTAAAGGTTTGCATGAAGCAGAAGTTGACAAAGAACATTATCACTGGATTGTTCCGGGCGAACTTGACAAAAAGCCTGTTGCAGTGAATGCTATCCGTAAAGAAAGTTATGAAAGTATAACAGCTGATTATATTCTTGACAGAGCATCAAAGGACAGTTCAATTATCGCTATTTCTCCAGCAACTCCGGGGGTAAGCGGATTTACTCCAGAATTCAGAAAAAAACTGGGTAAAAATTATGTTGATGTTGGTATCGCAGAAGAACACGCTGTGGCATTTGCTTCTGGGCTCGCTAAAGGCGGAGCAAAACCAATGCTTGCTGTAATGAGTTCTTTTATACAAAGAACGTATGACCAGCTGTCTCAAGATTTGGCACTTAATAATGCACCTGCGACTATTCTTATTTTCTGGGGTGGTATTACAGGCATGGATGCAACACATCTTTCCAAGTATGATATTCCTTTGATTTGTAATATCCCTAATGTTGTATATCTTGCACCTGTGAATAAAGAAGAATATATTTCAATGATGGATTGGGCAAATTCTCAGAGCGCTCATTCGGTAGTAATTAGAGTCCCATTCACTCAAGTAATAAGTACAGGAGAAAAGGATACTACGGATTATTCAAAGATAAATAAGTATCAGGTTGTTGAAAGTGGTTCAGAAGTTGCAATTCTAGGGCTTGGTAATTTCTTCCATCTTGGTGTTAAGGTAAAAGATGCTCTAAAAGCAAATTTGGGCATTTCTGCAACCTTGATAAACCCTCACTTTATTTCCGGCGTTGATGAAGAACTTATGGAAAGCTTGAAGGCAAATCACAAGCTTGTTATCACACTTGAAGATGGAGCTCTTGAAGGCGGTTTTGGAGAAAAAATTGCTTCATATTTTGGTAACTCTGATATGAAGGTGTTGAATTTCGGCGCCAGAAAAGAGTTCACTGACAGAGTTCCGCTTGAAGAATTATACCAGCGGTATCATTTAACTCCTGAACTTATTATAGATGATATAAAAAATTGTTTGTAATTTAAAAACTGCAAATTTCAAAGAGAGGTGTTGTTTATTACGGCACTTCTCTTTTTATATAACATTTTAAATAAAATGTTATATGTTAAAAGATAGCACTAATAAGTTATTATGTAAATAAATTCTTTTATTTTTAATCCTGCCTATTGTTCAATAATGACAATAACCATAACATTTTATTTAAAATGTTATGGCGTTTAAAAGTGAGTTTAAAGGAGCTATTATGAACAGAGGTTTAACAAAATTTTTATCACTATTTATTTTTGACAAAGAGAAAAAACAAGCATTCAGAATAAAACATGATGCAATAGAAAGATTAAGACAAAGGTTAAGTAATGAGAGAGGAAGAATAAATGCATTAGAATATAATCTAGGTATGCTTGCTTTTAAAGTCCTTCCTCATATCAGCGTGGATTATTTGCATGGGTTAAATGCAAATCAAGTTTCAAATTTGGAAGAACATAAACAAAATGTAGAGGCTTTAAAGGCTAATTTGGAAGAAGAAAGTTTATATAATTTAAATAAAATTTTAAATACTATAGAAAAGATAAAGTACTCAAAGATTTTTTTGCCGGAAAATTTTTATACAGAAGAAGAGTTTCAAGCTTATAAGGCTCATGTTGATATGGAATATGAAATTCAAGATTATGATGAATATATACAGTACAAAAATTTTAAATTACCTAAGAGTCCTCGAGCTCATTTCTATAGCAATGTGTTTGTGGACCAAAATGGGCTGCAAGTTTTAAAGACTCTTGAAAAAATGGAAGAGAACGCAGTTATTATTGATGGAGGCGGATATGTTCTAGATTCAGCTCTTATCTTTAGAGAGTTTTGTCCTCATAATAAAATAATCTCATTTGAACCTGTTAAAGATATTTACGCATTAGGCCAAAAAACTATTCAACTTAATAACTTACATAATATTGTATATGAAAATATGGCTTTAGGTGATAGAAACAGTGAACAAGCCATCGAAGTACGAGAGTATGGGGGTAGTACTTTATGTACAAACAAAGTTAACGGCGATGCTTCTACTCAACAATGTAAAACGGTTTGTCTAGATGATTATGTAAAAAAATATAATTTAAAAGTCGGATTAATAAAAACAGATGTAGAAGGTTTTGAACAGCAACTTTTGGATGGTGCAATAAATACTATAAAAGAACAAAAACCTATACTTTTGATTAGTATTTATCATAACTATCATGATTTCTATAAAATAAAACCCTGGTTAGAAAGTTTAAACTTGGGGTATAAGTTTAACTTTTTTAAAGGTTGTGATGGACATCCTAGTGCAGAAATTTTATTAATAGGGGAAGTTTATTAAGGTATAAGATATAACAAAAGCTAGGTTGACTGTGCAGAAGTACGGCCAACCTTTTTTATCCGTACCATAACATTTTCTGCAAAATGTTATATTATATTTGTATTTACGGCATAATCTGATAAAACTTTAATTTTCCGCATCAAATTGTTACAAAAATTAATACTTTTTCTACCCCAAATGTCCAAAAACATTGAAGCCATAACATTTTGCAGAAAATGTTAGTTCAATAAAGAAAAGATGTAAGAAAAATTAGAACTAGAAAGGGCGTAAGATGTCAGAGAATTTGTCGTTGGGAAAAAAGGGGCAGTATGGTGAAATTGATTTTAGCAAAATTAGAAGCGGTATCAAAAAAGATGAGCTTCTTAAAGATGTTGATAAAAAATTAAAGCCTGTATTTGAACAGATATTAAATAAAATTGATTCAAATCCTAATGACAATATGCTCAGCAGAAGTGAGCTAGAAGCTTTTTTTGCGGAAGTCAAAAATCTTGCCGGCGAAGATAATGCCCTGTCTAAAAGAGAAGGCAGAAAATATGAATTAGATGGAGAAAAGATAGGCAGAAAAGGCAGAGATGCTTTATATGCTCTTTTGAATAAACTGTCTGCTCTTTCAGAAGATGTAAAAGAAATTACAAAAGACAAAACAAATCCTGATGTTGAAATTATAGAGTATAAGAATGGTAAAATTGAGAAAGTTTTTCCCGACGGTTCTAGAATTATTACAGTAAAAAACGGGGGTAAGACTATTTCAACTACTAGAGATAAGGACGACGTTAAAACAGAAGAAAGTGTTACAGAAGGGGATGAAACCGTAACAACTACTTATAAAGATAATAAGAAAACACAGGAAGTAATTACCAGCAGTAAGCATAGAGGCATTACCACAATTAAGTATGATGCAGAAGAAAAGCCTATAAGTCAGGTGTGCAAGAAAGAAGACGGCAGCATTGAAGAGTATGAATATATTGATGATGGTAATACCAGATCCCCTCGTCTTGTAAAAACCGTAAAAGACGGTAATACAACAGTTTATAATTATGACGAAAATGGCATAAAAACAGGAGAAACTGTTACAACATCTGACGGCAAGAATATTGAGCGTACTTATAATGAGGATGGAAAAACAGAGGTTATAACTCAGAATGGACAGCCTACACACACAAAAAAATATGATTCGGATGGTAATTATTCAGACAGTTACAGTGAAGATAATACAGATGTAACAGATAGTTATGATAATCAGGATAGACATATAGAGCAGACTAAAGTAAGAAACGGCCAGACTTATAATGTAAGGTATGATGAAAATGGCAATACCCTTGGAATTATTGTTCAGAATGGTGAAACGATTGAAGATATTGCGAATAAATTTGGTGTTAATGTAAAAGATTTGATTAAGGCAAATGCCGGTAAAGTTAGAGGCAAGTACCCTAATGCTTACTTCAATGTTGGGGAAGAGATTAAAATTCCTCGTAAACTTGCTGCGGATGATGCTGCTCTTCAAGGCAGACAGACAAAAGAAGAAGCAATTGCTGCATATAATGAAGATGCGCAAAGGAGAGCAGAAGAAGCAAGACAAAGAGCAGAGGCAGAAGCTAATAAACCTCAGGTCGTTGCTAAAGGTAACAATGGTTACTATGTAACAAAAGATAAAGATGGAAATATACGTTATTATGATCCTAAAGGTAAAGAAATCAGCGGTGCTGAATTTAAAAAACATTGCCCATCAATTTATGATAGTGTTCAGGGAATAAAAACTAGAAAAAAATATGACACAGCTACAATCCAGAAACAAGCTGATGAACTTGCAGAAGCTCTTCACAGCCAGATATCAGGTGCTTCAACAAATTCTAAGACAATTGGACTTTTAAAAACTATAACATATGAGAATGTTGCTTTTGTTGTGGCTTCATATCAGAGTAAGTATGGTGTATCTCTTGCGAAAGATATAGATGATGAATGGGGTCTTGATATTAATACCGTAAAAGAACACATATGCAAAAAACTCGCAGCTCAGGCTAAGGCACTAGGTGTAACAGGAATTTATTTTGGTGATTATCAAAAAATTAACGATATAGATACTCTTAATAACTGGATAAATAATGCTGCTGCAAAAATTAGGAATGCAATGAATAATGCAACCGAAAAATATAAAGCCGGGGATGCAAATGATGTTTCACCTGAGCAGAAATCAGTTCAAAGATCTTCTGCTGCACAAATTGTTGCTGATATAGAAAAAGCAATTTCCGGCTGGAATGATATAGATGCACTTAAGAGAGCTATTTCAAGAATTGATAAACCGGAAGAGTTAAAAGAAGTAAACAGACTTCTTGCGCTAAAAGGTTATAATACAGATGAAAAATATTCTCCTATAGAAAAACTTATTTATGAAGAAGCAAATCATTCTGCAGTTCACACCTATAATTCATCTGATTACTTAGAACAGGTTGTTCAGAAATGGATATCAAATGGAACTTTAACCGGTCAGGAAGCTAATAAAGCTCAAGCAAGAATGGCCGCAAGAGTAATCTTTGACGGTGGTGACGGATTTGGCACAGATTGTGAAAAAATCAAAAAAGGCGTAAGGATGATTAAATGTCCGAAACCGACCGGCAACAGAGAAAAAGATAATGCGCAAGCAAGAGAAGTTTACAAATTAGTAAACCAGATACTTGTAAACCACCGTACATTCTATGGTTTAGGCTCTCCAAGTAAAAATCTTCTTGATTATTGTAAAGGAGAGATGTGGGATAGTGAAGTAAAATACTTGAATGGTATTTTAGCCGAAACAAATGCAATTCAAGGTGAAGAAAAAGCTCAGGCAGTTAAAGATTTGACTCAGGAAGCTGTCGAAGGTGCAGGTACAGATATTGAATATCTGGAACAAGCTATACGTGCAATAGATTCACCTGCAGATAGAAAAGCTGTGGAAGCAAAATTAAAGGTATATTGCGAGAAAAAAGGTATAAAACCGCAAATAGCAGGCCAAAGCTATTTACAGGCTATCTTGTATGATGAATGTGATACATTCATGGGAATTTCTACAGATCATAAAGAAATTCGTAAATTCAACGAAATGCTTATTAAACAAGGAGCTTATACTGAACAGGAAATTATAAATCTACGTGCAGAACAGGCTGCTTTGCAAATTCTGGAAGGAGATTTCTCTAATATACAGGATGCAGTACAGCAAATAAAAGACAAACGTGTTTACTCAAAAGTTCTAGAATTGCTAAAAACCAAGCATCAAGCAGGGTTTGATGATTTCTTAACGAAGAAACTCGGACAGGAAAAGAGCGATTTAGTATATGCAGAATTGGCTGCAAATACAATTCTTGGCGGAACAAAAACTGTTGAAGTTGTTTTTAGATTAATACAAAGCCCTGACTTTAATGTAAGAGCAAAAGGTATTATGGCAATTAGAACCAGTGAGGTAGCAAACATGGTTGATGAGCTGCTTAAAAAGAAAGGTTCTTCTCTTGCAAAGGTCTTAGAGCAGTTCAATAAAGAAAAAGCCGAATACAGATCAAAAGCTGAATTCTGGAGTGGTCTTGGTAAATTTTTAATAGGAGCTCCTCTGGCAGAAACTATTTCGGATGCATATAAAGAAAATACAGATAGTTCTGATAATATGTATGTAGAAACAAAACAGGTGCAGAATATTCCGGAAGATAAAAAAGCAGCATACCAGATGACAGTACAGATTTTTGAACAGAAGCTGGAGCAGATGAAACAAGATTATCAAAAAGCTCTAGATAGTCAAGGTGTTGTTTCCGGTGCTTTAAATGCTTTTTGTGAGGCTTATGGAATAGGTACAACTCGTGAGGAAATTGCTGCAAGAATTGAGCATGATACAGAAACTTTGCGCTTATTAAAATTAGCAGCAGATGGCAAACTTGCAAAAATCGAAAACGGTAAAGAGGTTGCTGTAAGCTTTGAAGCAGTATTTAAAGAACGCAATGTTGGTATTAACTTTGATGCAGAAAAAGTAGAAAATGTTGCAAATCAGGCTCAGAGATTAGCTTGCATGGAATATGCAAAAGATAATATTACTGCCTGCTGGGACGAACTCAGTACCGCTCGTACAGAGCAGCAGTATGCTTCTGCAATAATTGATACATTAGAAAAATTATCTAATATGTCAGGTAAAAAATTAAGTCTTGAAGGGCTTGGATACAGTTATAAAAACGGTGTTATTGTTGACAAGTCAGGAAAACCGGTTCCTGCCGCAAAACTTCAAGAAATTGTAAATCAGTTAAAACAAGGTCTTGCAGATGTTTCAAAGGCTATGCTTGGAGTTGATATTCCGCTAAATTCTAACAGCAGTAAAGTTTCTGAAATGCTAAACGACGGATATGAAAGCAAAGTTGAAGGATTCAAAAAAGAATACCGCGATGCCTTCGGTGTAGATGCACCAGACTCTATGATAGAAGATTATATCTCAACAATAGAAACAGGAAAAACTGTTCTTAATATTGGTGTAATGATTGGTGCTATAATCGCAGCTCCATTCACCGGCGGCGGTTCACTAGCTGTATTTGCAATGACAGCAGGAGCATCGCTAGGTTTGAATGCTCTTGAAAACTCTACAGATGCTGACGGGTGGACAAATTCAGAATGGACTTCAGATGTTTCACAAGCATTCTGGGATGGTGCATTAGCAGCAGTCGGAGTAAAAATAGGACAGATTGCTGAAACTTTTGCAAAAGGTGGGAGCGCAATTGTCAGTCAGAATAAATGGCTTGCACGGTTACCAAAGGGTAAAGTGGCAGAGGCTTTAGAAAAAGCAAAAGATATTGCATATAAGATGCAAAATCAAGCCGGAAAAATTGGTAAAGGTGTGCTTGAAGCTAAAAAAGCCCAGCTTGCTGCAAAATTCCCTAATGTAAGCACTGAAACAATAGAAAAAATGTCTATAATTATTGCAAGAGCGGAAGCCTGCGGATTTGAAGTATCAAGTGATACTATCCAATCACTTGTACAAATGTACTGTCAGCACGGTCAATTTGATGAAGCAAGTTTCCTGCAGGCTCTTGTTCTGTCATTAGGCGCAAACGCAGTAGGCCATGCTATGTCCGCTAAGGGAACAGAAAGCCCTAAAACAGATGCATTAGATAAAGCAACCTCTAATGGTGCTGCACATCCTTCCAATGTTCATGTTGGGTCAAAAAAAGCAGAAGTTATTCGCGCGGAAGTAGATGAAGCTTTAAACAATCCAAATATAACAGGAGAAGAACTTGCAAGAATTAGAGCAGAAGTAGAAGCGCTTGCTGATAGAGATTTGAGGCGTGAGCTTATGGCTAAGATTGACGAAGCACAGAAAAAACTCTCTTCTCCGGAAAAAGCTGCTTATGATGCTGCAAAAGAAGCAAATACACAAAATGCTATAAATCATATTTTTGAAAAACATAGTATATTAAATGATTCAGATGTTCGTCTTTTGAGTGATTATATCAAAAATACCAATGACATAAATGTCTTAAATGAACTTAAAGATAAGTTAAGACAAAAAGAATTGACATATGGTGGTGTAACTACTAATTATAGAAAACTTTATGACGCAATTGATGCCAGAGTTAAGGTTTTAACCCCTAAGCCGAATGTTACTGATGAGGCACAGAAAAGCTATATCCATTCAATGTTAAACTCTGATAAGGGTATGGTAAAAGAAGAGTTTGAACAGTTAATGAACTATATCAGTAAAATTGACTCAGAAGATGAACTTTCAGAAATCAGCAGGCTTGTAAATAAAAAGAAAATGCTTGGAAGCTATAAAAAACAACTGAAGGCAGCAGTAGAAGCAAAATCTGCTGAATTAAAAGCTGGCATAAATGAGAACGTACACGCAGAAGAGCCTAAAGCAGAAGAACCAAAGACGGAAGAAGCTAAAGCTGATAATTCTGCTCATGCTGATGGTGCTCGTGAAAGCGGCACTGCCAATAATGTGAGAGATCCTAAGACATATCGTTTCACAAAAGATGAAATTGAAGATTTTGCCAATATAAATGCAAAAAATGTAAAAGAATTAGAAGAAAAATTGAAACCTCTTGGCTTTGAAAGAGAAATGATTGGAAAAGACGGCTTTGTCGTAAATGGAAATGACGATATATTGTGTTCATTTATTAACAAGAATACAGGCGTAAGATATGTATTTTCGGTTGATTCAGGTAATGTATTACCACTGAGAATGATTTCAACAGATATTAATACTGGTAAGAATTATAGTACTATTGAATTTAAGCGTGACGCAAACGGGAATATCGTAGAAACTGTAGAAAAAAATATTGAAAATCCAAAACAAAATAATTCTACAGAATCGCAGGCTCAGGAACCGGATAATTCTTATTCAGTACGCGATACGAATGGTGCTGTAATACATATTGATACAGCAGGCGGTGTACCTGTCAAAGCGCATGTTGGTGATAAAGTCTATGATATAAAAGATGGTAAATTTACAACTGAAGACGGCATAGAATATAAAGTTACTGATGACGGTATTGAAAGAACTAATTCAAAATCTGATAATTCTGCTCATGCTGATGGTGCTTCCCAATCATCTCAAAAATCATATGCAGAAATGAATCATGAAGAATTGTTTGCAGAATACTATAGATTAAAAATGGAGGTCACTTATTCACCACTAAACAACGCTGATAAGGCTGCAAATATTAACAAAATGAAAGAAATTTCCGTTCTGCTTGAACAAAAAGGCTTCAAAATAGAAGGCGATAGGCTTGTTAAGATAAAGAGCGAAGCTCCTAAGAGTGATGCTGCAGAAGCTGCTGATACACCAAAATCCAGATTTAGTGCGGCAGAATTACGTCAGAAACTCGGTGAAAAACTCTATAAGGCTTATCAAAAAGCAGAAGAACTTATAGCACGTGTTAGAACAATGGCTGACTATGAAAAAGCAAAAGCTTATATCCAGGCTAATTTCAATAAATTCAGCGAAGTAATGACGGATTTGCTTGATAGATTAAAAGCAAAGGCAAGAAGTATTGGCTTGAAATTTAAAAAAGCAATTGATGATGTTAATGAAGCCAGAAATGCAAGACGTGCTGCCGGAACAGCTATGCCAGATTGGATTAATTCTTTTGGCGGTAAAAATTCCGATATCGTATGTCCTAAAGGTGAACGAGTAAAAGCTGATATCAATTCAGTAATAAGACTTGGAAATAAAGTTGATATTGACTTAAGAGATTTGCAAGGTAAATTAAATGCAATGAAAGATGGCGATTCATTTATGATAGGCCGTACTGTTACAGGAATTAATGATATAAGAATTAATAATGAATATATTTCGGGACAACATCTCAAAATTGAAAAAATTAATGGGGAAATATATGTAACTGATATGTCTACTAACGGTACTGTATTAAATACTACAAACCCTAATTATGCTGCAAAATGGTCACCTGATATGGCTGGTCAATACAATAATGCCCGTAGTTGGGACTTTAATAGCAAATGTAATCAATATTATGATGAATTACGTATGGCAGACTATTCTTACGCAGAAAGTGTAAATGCCGGCCGTATTACCGATGCTGATATCAATCCGATGTTTGCCGAGTTTGAATTTGTTACAACAAGCCCGCAGAATGGCTGGAGTTGGAGAAAGCCTAAAAAACTAAAGGGCAGAAGTATTAATGTAGTGGATAGAATTTCACTTAATGTAAAAGCAGATAAAAACTGTTTGCGAGAACTTGATATGTTACTTGAAAAAGGCGTATATGTTAATAGTAAAGGCGAAAAAGTAAAAATTAAAGTTCCAGATGCATACTATAAAACTCCTCAGAGTTTGGATGAATGGGGAACAAGACATGACCCGATAACGATGTACTTTGATGGAAAAGTTTCTAAAGAATTAGAAGATGCAATAGCAGAAATAACGGCTAAATATGCAAGAAAACCTTGTAATGGCAAAGCTTTAATGAATAGTTTAGAGGGTAAGCCTTGGATTGCTCATGAAGCCTATACTCCTGTAGAAGATGCAAAAAAACTTTATGATGAAGCTATGAAATTGAATCCTGAACTTGCACAAGGCATTGCAAGTTGGGTTGGTAAAGACGATGCTTGGAATTGTTCTACCGGCATGTTTGCAGCAGCGCAAAGAATGGTTGATGAATATAAGTTATCATTACGTCAATCTGGTAATTCAAGTTCGTTTAATCATGCGGGCAGAGCAAATGGAAGCAACTCGGGATATTCAGGAGCTCGCGGGGCAGATACTTCACACGGACGCACACACACAACTATGTATCAATTCCGTGATATGAATGATTTAAGGTACCGTATGGCTGATAAACTTAACTTATTCAGTGAAAGAACACAAACCAATATTATTAATAATTTGAGAACAAGTGGCGAATTCAGATGCCAGAAAAATGGTGTTGAGTACCAGTTTGTAATGCGTGGTAATGCAGTGAAACTTGAAGAATTTGATATCAAAACTAAATACGATATTAAAGAAACAAAGGTCGATGAGTACAATAAGCAAACAACATATCAAATTCAGGATCAGAGTGATATATACTGGGCGCTTGTATACAAACTCCATTTGTTCAGTAACGAAACTCAATCATACATAATGAATAAACTTGTAAATGGAGAAGTTGCAGTGCTTCGTAAAGGCGGTATCTCATATGAATTTTCTATAGATGCAAACGGCAAGATAACCGTCAAAGAATTTGAGTACTTACGTCACACTTATGAAACAGGTAACAATCGCTCAAATGAGAGCAGTGGTAGCTCAAGAGCTGATGGCTCATCTTTTAACGCATCAAACGTCGCTAAACAAGAAAGGATACAGCTGCTTGAAGATATAATTGCAAGAGCAGAAGACATCAAGAAATTCACGGATAAATTTGCAAGTATTTTGTCAGACAGCTTCAAGGTAACGGATGAAGCCGGCGTACAAGAACTTAAAAAGACTACAAGATTGATTAAAGCATTCTGGCATACAGATATTGGAAAAGGTGCTCCAGATGAATTACAGCAGTTATGTGATGAACTCTTTAATATGACAGATGGCAGATATACTGTTATGGGTCAATCACGTATGGGTACGCCTGACGAGGTCAACGGCATTCTCCACAGAATTAGAGAATTGACCAATATCGATGCACTAAAATCTGAATTGGAAAGATTAAAACAATAGGCTATGCTGAACGGCTAATTTGTTTATACCCGAAGTTTGTTAAACTTTGGGTATGACAAATTATGTAAATAAATTATTGACAGCTTTGAATGAAGATGTAAAGTTAAGACCTGATGAATGGTGCAAAGACCGGCTTATAACAGCCGGCATGAAAAAATGGGTAGCTAACATTTTACCGGTAGAACTTTTGACCCGTTCTGTAAAACAGGCTGTCGAAACGCTTGTGACAATTAATGAAAGCGGTGATTTTTATGAGAATTTTCCTGACAGCATAGAAACTCCTAACTATGGCGACAAGTGGGGAAGAAGTGCAAATTATATTGAAATTAATAACCGTGCAATCGCAGAAATGTATGGTGACAGAACAAAAAATGGGATATTAAGCTCAATCAAAATTTTACCGGCAATCCCTCCTTCAGCAAAAAGCTGGGCTAATTGTATAATTTTATCTCAGATATTCCCCAATATTTTCGGTGACAGCTATAACAAAGGCCCGTTTGAAGAAAATTCTATTTATGGAATTAAGCTAAATGCAGGTTACAGCGGAAATATTATAGATTACGATATTGATTTATCTGCTGAAGAACAATTTCGAGCATTCAATGATCTTGCACATATTCATGGACTAAAAACCGGATTTAGAACAGTAATTTCGGCAGACCAGATTAAAGTTGCAAGACCGGACGGGGATGATGTAACTTTTGATTGGAATAATCCTGAGCATCAGGAATTGTTTATAGCTGAGCATGTAAAGTTAATAAACATGGGGTTTGAAGCGGTATTTATAGATTCTGCTAAACATATCGGTGGGTACGATATGGTTAATTACACAGGTGTCGGAGCTCTGCCAGGGTACGAACAAATGCAGTATATCTTGATGGAAATTCGCAGGCGTTCCGGTGTGACATCAATCAGTTTTGCAGGGGAAAAGAGTACAGGTGATTTTGAAAGGTATAAAAACCTCGGACTTACTACAGGAACGGCTTTTATACCACCTGATAATTATGATAAAGTCAGATGCTGGTCGGAAAAACTTAAATATAATAAGGAATACGCTCCAGGTGTAGAAGTATCAAATGATAATGACGAAGGCGGAAGAAGTTATGAAGACAGGCTTAACCGCATAAATTCTTCACTTTTTGCATATGAATATCCAAGCGATAAACTACCAAGCTTTATGCAGATGGAAGACTTGTTCCCTCTGAGATATGACACTAATACACACCATCTTATGATGACAAATCCGTCATATTCAACAAATGGTACGCCAGAAAGTCACTGGGAAAATCTTTTTACAAAAGACGACGGAAGAGCTTATAACGCTAAAGCAGGAGAGTTGTTTTCACACGCCATGAATCTATAAAAATAAATCTTATTTTACCTCTTGACTGAGAGTAACTCTCATATGTTATCCTGAGTTTGTAAATCAAATTCAGGAGCAAAAAGTTGAAAAAATTTTTAGTATTAATAGTAAGTGCTATGCTTATTCAGCCGAATATTTTGTTTGCAGCGGAGGGTAAAAAAATGACGAGAAGTGATATTTGTAAGAAAAATTATGAAAAATTGTTCAATAGCGATTGGAACCCGAATGTTGGTTCAGATCCGGAAATGATGGCAATTCTGCAAAAATATATTTTTGGTGAAGTTTTCACTGTTGGAAATCTTGATATGAAAACGAGAGAGATGCTTACAGTTACTTCGCTTGCAGTACAGCAGACTTTACCGCAGTTGAAAGCGCATATCAATGCAGCTCTTAATATCGGCGTTACACCGCTGGAAGTTCGTGAAAGCTTATATCAATGCGCGCCGTTTATCGGTTTTCCTAAAACCCTTAATGCAATTGGCGTAATGAATGAAGTATTTAAAGAAAGAGGTATTAAAACCCCTCTTGAAATGGCAGGGACTACTGATGAAAAATCTCGTTATGAAAAAGGCGCTGCTATTCAAAAACCACTCTATGGAGATGAAATTTCTAAGGCTTTGGAAGGTCTTCCTGAAAGTATGGGAGATGATGTTTCCAGATTTTTAACAGAATTTTGCTTTGGCGATATCTATACAAGAAAGGGGCTTGATGTTAAAACACGAGAGCTTCTAATAATTAGTATACTTGTGACTACAGGTGATACAGAAACATTAAAGAGCCATGTGAAAGGGGCTTTGAAGGCTGGAAATTCTAAAGAAATAATAACTGCGGCAATTATTCAATGCCTTCCATATGTTGGTTTTCCGAATGCGATAGCAGCATTAAAATGCTTGAAGGGAGAACTTAAATGACGAAGAGATTATTAATATTATTTTTGATTACAATATTAGGAGGTACAGTTATGGCAAAAGATTTCGAGCAGCCATTTAGTAAGGGCGAGATAAATCCTTATAACAAGTTTTTTACTGGAACAACTTATCTAAACCGGTTTGTAGCCAAGGATGATATTTGGAATTCTTCAATAGCAAATGTAACCTTTGAAAAAGGCGCAAGGACTAATTGGCATAAACACTCAGGAGGACAAATTTTGATTGTTACTGCAGGAGAAGGAAGATATCAGGAACGCGGCAAACAGATACAAATACTTAAATCCGGTGATGTAGTAAAAATCCCTCCTGAAGTGGAACACTGGCATGGTGCTGCTCCTCACAGCATGTTTGCACATATTTCTGTTGAAACAAATTTGCCGGATAATGAAACAACATGGCTGAAGCCGGTTAGTGATGAAGAATATAAATAGATTTCTAAAGGAGGAATTATGTCAGATAAAAAAATATTAATTGCTTATTATTCTCATTCAGGTAATACCAAAGAAGCTGCGGAAAAGATACAATCTCTAACCGGCGGTGATTTGTTTGAGATAAAGCCGGCAAACGAATATCCGAAAGATTATAATGCTGTAGTAAATCAGGCAAAACAGGAAAAGGCAGATGATGTCAGGCCGGAGCTTGTTAGTTTAGGCAATGTTAAAGCATATGATATCCTATTCATTGGTACACCGGTGTGGTGGTATACAATGGCATCTCCTGTAAAAACATTTTTGGCAGAAAATAATTTCGACGGAAAAATTATTGTACCGTTCTGTACTCACGGAGGAGGAGGCGCATCTTCAACTTATACAGATATGCAAAAACTTGCTCCTGATGCCGTAGTTAAACAGGGGTATACTTCATATGAAAATTCTGCAAAAGATGATGAAATAAAAGAATGGGTCAGCAGTCTGAATTTATAATGTTTTAAACTGCAGATATTCTTTCCCGAGTTTGTTGTTTACAATATGAATAATCTTCTTTGCAAAGTCATTATAAACCCGCCTTGAAAAATGATTAATACATTCGTTGTAATCATCATCGCTTTGTATTAAATCAGTTAGTTCAAGCAAGCTTATATTATTGAATTTTTGGGTAAACTCTCTAACATATCTGTTCATTATGATATGTTTTTCTACCATACCTTCATAGCCTTCAAGAGCTTTTTGAGTAGGAATCTCACTGCCCAGAATTAGTATAAGCTCTGTTTTAGAATCCAGGTTTTTTCTAATATATGCAAGATTTTTAAGCACCAAATCAACTGGAGGATCTCCGGCAAATATGTATTCTTCCTTAAACACTTTTAAAAGCTGCCGGTTTTCTTCCTTATATTTTTCCGGAATTGATGAAAGAACCTTATCCCAATTGTTTTCATCAGTAATATCACAGTTTGCATAGCCGTATTCTACATAGGTTCCGTCATTTTTATTTATGTACAAACCTCTGTAAGTAGTAGTTAAAAGACTTAAAATAATCGCATCATATTTCTTGCTGAAAAACTTTGTTTTAAATTCATCCGGATGCGGAAACGGAAAACTCTTTGTGAGTTCCATAAGTTTATTGTATGTAAGCCGTTGTGTTTGTTCAATAAATGCGGTATGTGTATGTGACAAAATATAGATTAGCTGTTTATTCCAGTAAGGAAATTCTGTGTCAATATTACAATCTCCTGATATATAGTTAATTACTGAATACAAGTCGCAAGCACCTTTAAATAAAATATTAATTGCATCTTGTTTTTTAGGCTCTACTGGTTTTAGCTCGAGGTTATTAACCTGTTTAACCCACTCTCCGTTACCGCCGAGAAAAGATGAAACAGGGAGAACTATATTAATATGGGGCTTTTCCAAATATGAAAAAACGAAATCTTCTATTCCCATGTTCATAATTCTGCAGGAGAACAGAAAATGTTCCAGTGTCTTACAAGTTTTATTAAGTACATAAAAACCGCAAATTCCGTAGCTGCCGTACTTATCTTCAGCAATTATGTAAGCTGAGTCATATGTACTTTTATCTTCAAAATATTTCTTTAAATCTTCTTTAGAATCACGTTTTTTAGTGAAATTAAGCTGATTTGTCCGGTGTATAAGTTCGTCAATCCTGTTAATGTTTTCAAGACAGTCTTTTTTTATGCAAATTTTAATTTCACTTTTTCTTAAAAACTCTTCATTGGAGCAGTTAGTTTTTAATTTTTCTTTATTTTTAAGTTCAAGAATTTTGTACTGTTTAAGCCTTGTAAATTCAAAATCATAACTGTTAACAAGATATAGTTCTTCTGCAATTTTTGCAATTTGTTCAGGTAATGCTGACATAATATTGGGGCAATAATACTTAATCTCATTTATATTTGCTTCATTATCATCAATAATAATTACGTTTTCTTCTCTTAAGTTCATTGAAGAAATAATGCTTTTAACTCTTTCTCCCTTTGGAGCCCAGTTTATGGATGGAAAAAGAAAATACTGCCAGTATTTTCTGTAACCCTGAGTGAGAAATTGGGGTAATACAGCCGAATGGTCATTTTTCGAACAAATAGAGTTCATAATCCCTTTTAGCGTAAGATCTTCTACCAGTTGGAGATGCTCTGGATTGAACTTTATGCTGCCTTCTGATAACGTACCATCCCAAAAAGTTTCATCTAAATCCCATATAACCAGTTTGGTTTTTGTAATATCAAAATCTTTTTTCACCTTGCCTTTTAGTATATAGACTTTTCTATCAGTAAGTCAATCATCTAAACTAACTAGCTTAAGTTCATTGTTAGTCATTGAATTTACTTACGATATTTAAATAAAAAGGATATAAGTGAAAATGGAATGCCAATAAATATTTGTTCAAGCTTTTGTAAAAAGTTTGCTGAAGGCTCTAGTAATTTAGATATATGTTTGTATATCCTTAAAAGGTTATATCCAAAATTTTCATCTTCAAATATTTTCTGTCTACGGCTTTTCATTTGATAATTTTTATCACAAATTCTTTTATATTCAAATTCATAACGATAGAAGTTATAAAGTCCAATGTACTGATCTCCTGAAAATTTTTCATTTTTACTGTATGGATACTTATTTAAGTAAATACCGGATTGCGCAAACTCTAGTACAATGAAATTATTAACCAGACACTCTCTAAATTTTTCCATTAACTCATCGCTATAATCAGCAGCATCTTCCATATATATATCTTTAAAATTTCTAGCAAAACAAGAATACCCAAAGTATTGCTCAGGTGAAAATTTAAATTTTGTTTTACCATATGGTGTATTTTTGTGCTTGTTCTCTTCTTTGGTAAAATATTCTGTAAAATATGGTTCTTCGGCCAATTTAGTATTGCAAAAATATGTATTTAAGTCTCCACGAAGACCGAACAGCCACCAGTCAGAAACATGAAAAGGTATTTTTATGCGCTCGTATAGATTGTCACATTTAATATTAAATCGCGTAAATAATGCAGGTACAATTATTTTTCTATTAAAAAGAGTATAATTATCTGTCCTCGCCTGAAATTTATCGAAGTAATCTAAAAATCTATCACTTGTAAGTATTAAATCGCTTCTTACTTTCATTGCATATCTGCGGGAGGCTTTTTCTAGACCAGCTTGTGTGCTTAGAAGCTGTCGATTAATATTGTTATAAACAACCTTTTGAGCAGATTTCTCTATAATTGCTGCTCCTGGATCTTTACTAAGAATTAAATTATCATAGTCTAAGTCGGTAATATTACTACCTTCCCAGGTTGATAATATAATCTCGGCACCAGGAAGGTATTGCCTTATGCTTTGAAGACATTTTATGGTTTCATTTTTGTTTATTGCACCTTGAACTATAACTGAAATATCTTTAGTATCCATCTTTTACCTTATCCTTTAGTCATTAAAAGTTTAAACAAATATTTTATTATAGCAAAAGGTTCTAGAAAATACTTAAGTGGTGAAAACATTATTTTTATGTGTTTTTTTAACTTTTTCTTTATTTCAGCTCTTTCATATTCTCTTGGATGTGAAGTTATTAAATGATTTAATACATTATTAATTCCTATTTCCATTTTTATATTTTGCACAGTAGTAGTATTTTCATAATTATTTCGATATATAAATAGAACTTCCGGAATATTGTAAAAGTCTGTTTTATCAAATAAGTATACCCATAAAGCAAAATCTTCAGCAGGAGAGTATTTTTCTTCATAAATAATATTATTTTCAATTAGAACAGATTTTCGAAGCATTGTTGCTGGATGATGGAGGGGACATTCCCAAAAAATAATGTTTTTAATCTCTTTATTGGAAACAGGTCGTTTAAAAATTTTATTATTACCTACAAAACCATGCCAACATCCTACAACTCCAATATTTGGGTTATTATCAAGAAGTTTAACCTGCTTTTCAAATCGCTCAGGCAATGAGATATCATCATGATCCATTATTGCAAGGTATTCTCCTCGCGAGTCTTTTACTAATTCATTTCTGATTTTCGAGATTCCTTGATTTTTCTCAAATTTTTTATATATTATTCTTTCATCATTATATGACATAACAATGCTCTGAAGATCTATATTTGAGGCATCATCATAAATTAAAAATTCATAATCTTTATATGTCTGGTTTAGTATAGATTCAATCGCGGTTCTTAAATATTCCTCTTTGGTATTATATATTGGCATCAAAACAGATACTTTCATCAATTTTCTCCTATATTTGGTATTAATAACTCTATATCTTCTTTAATAAAGAAATCATCATTTAAATACAAGTTTAACCAATCACTATGGTGCATTTCTTCAAGCATATTAGGCCTAAATAAACGCCACCTGCTATCAAGATTCGTATATTTAGGCCAATACATATCAAGAATTTCTTTATCAATAAAGATAAATAAATCTTTGTATATTTTCCAGGTATGCTTTAGAGTATATTCCGGGGTTACTCCAATATTTTTGAGAAAATGTGAAGCAATATATGTCTCAGAACAGTATTGCTGCCACAAATCTTTCTGTTTTATTGTTTTGTATTCTTCATATTTTTTTGTGTCAAGGGGTGAATTCCAGTATTTGAGCATATCTTGTGTATTACCGAATAAAAACATATCAGATATACCATAGTAACGATATTTAAAACTATTAAAAGATAAAGCAACAAGTCTTGAGTGCATATTATAATTGGGGCTAGGCGGATAAATCTTTAATAAATTAAATAAATCTCTGCTTAAATTTGTCGAATAAAATCTTTGATCCGTTCGTGTTTTTATCGCATATTCACAACCAAGCTTTTCGCCTTCTTTAAGTCCTTTCATTGTAGATAATATCTGATAATTCAGATTTGCCCTTCCTGCAAAATCAGGAGCTTTAGATAATAAAACTTTAACGCCAATAGCTTCAAAGTTTTTTAGATATTTGTTATCTTCAGCATCCCATGTAGAAAGAATAATAGTTTCTGA
>UNSK01000032.1 GCA_900552525.1 Candidatus Gastranaerophilales bacterium
TTATATTCCACATGTAAATACTTTTATAACCTTTTATTACAAAATCGTTACATTTTGCAGGATATAAGGTGGATTCAAATACTACTTTACATTCTGTCTTAATAATTGTATTATTATAATAGATTGGAGGAATTTTGGCAGAAAAGTTCAAAATACAAGGTGGAGAGACTCTTAAAGGTGAAGTTTCAGTAGGCGGAGCAAAAAATGCTGTATTGAAACACCTAGCAGCCACTATTCTTGTTAACGGAAAAACAAAAATATATAACGTACCTCATCTTACTGATGTAGATATTATGCTGAATGTTCTTTCTGATTTGGGGGCAAAATATACTTACGATAAAGAAGAAAAATCAGTCGTAGTAGATGCCTCAAATATAACTTCAATCACTGCAAAATATGAACTTGTAAGTAAAATGAGAGCATCATTTATTATACTTGGTGCCTTAATGTCACGCTGTAAAGAAGCAATTGTTGCCCTTCCAGGCGGGTGTGCTATTGGTGAAAGAAGAGTCGATTTCCATATAAAAGGTTTAGAAGCTCTAGGCGCTAAAATAAAAATTGAAAATGGCTACGTTCATGCAAAAGCTTCCAAATTAGTCGGAGCTGATATTTATCTTGATATTCCTTCAGTTGGTGCTACAGAAAATTTAATGCTTGCTGCAGTTCTGGCAGAAGGGTCTACCAGAATTCAAAATGCCGCTCAAGAACCTGAAATTATTGATTTAGCCAATTTCTTAAATACAATTGGCGCGGATGTAAGCGGAGCTGGAACTTCTGAGATATTGATTAACGGGGTTAAGGCAGAAAATTTACATTCAGCTGAGTACACAACAATTCCGGATAGAATCGAAGCGGGAACATTTATGGCTGCTGTAGTTGCTACTAGAGGTAAAGCTATTATTAAAAATGTTTACCCTGCACATTTAACATTCTTTAATGATAAATTAATCAAAATGGGCGCAAGCATCAAGCTTGTTGAACCAACAACTATAGAGGTGAGTTGTAAAGGGCGTTTATCATCTATTAACTTTGTAACACAGCCTTATCCAGGTTTTCCAACTGATTTGCAGGCTATCGCAATGACACTTTTGACAACTGCAAACGGAGTCGGAATTATTACAGAAAGCTTGTATGAAAATCGTTTTATGCAGGTGCCTGATTTGAGAAGAATGGGTGCTGATATTCATCAGGATAGAAACCACGCTATTGTAAAAGGTGTAAAAAACCTTACCGGTGCTACAGTTGCAGCCAGCGACTTAAGAGCTGGAGCAGCACTTGTTATTGCCGGACTTATGGCAAATGGACAAACTATTGTTGAAAAATTGCACCACATTGATAGAGGTTATGAAGAGTTTGAACATAAGTTGACAAAACTCGGCGCTAAGATTTGCCGCTATGATGATTCTACGGAGGCAAAGATTATACAAGAGATAAGAGGGAGCATTTAAATGAGTCCTGCATACAAGAGATGGTATGACCATGATCCGAAGCTTTTGGAAGTTATTGAATTGTTAAAAAACTATCAGGATGAACTTAAAGAACATGCGGTTGTTTTTTTAGATAAATTAGAACAAAAAGTTTCAAAGGAAGCACTTGATCGTTTTTACGATTTGGTAAGACCTGTTAACGGCTGCCGCTGGTATGACAAGGATCCTATTATCTCCAAAACAGTCGAAATCTTAAGAGTTGTGCCTCCGGAAGTTCAGAATGCCTGTGCAGAAAGATTTATTGCAGCTTTAAAGGAAATGGGCATTGAATACGAAAGCCCAAAGTTTTAAGAAATAAATTAAGAGGGAAATGTAAACATTTGTAAAACTTTGACTAATATTATTAAAGTTTTTGCAAAATGTACCGTTTAAGAACATGTATACTATTTTGTTAAAAAGGAGTGTTCAATGACGGAAGGTTTTAGAATTGACGGACATTTTATCCCTATTTCTTACGATACAAACAATGACAGAAAACTTCAGTCTACAGAATTGAGCATATTTTGTAGAGATAATGACTTAAAATATGATAATAAAACTAATAAAATAATTTCTGCTGCCGGCGATTATTCTGATTATGATAGCGAAAATAAATTGGACGATGAAAAATATTCTCTAGAAAATTTAAAAAAAAGATACCCTGAGGCTAAATATACTATTGATAATTCTAATGGAACAATTACTGTAATTAACAAAGAAACCGGTAAAAAAGTTATAACTATAGTAAAAGATAAAGATGGTACTTTCATTGATATGTATGATGACAATGGTAAATCCGTATATTTCAGGAATTATGATAAAAACGGAAATTTACTATTCTACGACAAAGACAATCAAAGACATTATCCGTTAGCAGAAAATATTTATAAAGCAGTCTCTGTAAAAAAAGGCGGATGTATTGCAACTACCGATGTAAATAAGTTAGTTATGAATGTGAAGAGAATTACTCCAGAAAATATTCTTGATTTAGCAACATATTATGAAGAAGAGTATGGAGAAAGTCTTATTGAGGCTATTGAGAATGAGTGGGGACTTGATAAAAATATTAAACAAAAACTAATTCAGCATATTAATAAGTGTGCTTATGAGGCAATGCAAGGAAACAAGAATTCTCCTAATTGTAAAATTGATAAAGATTTTAAACAGGGAGATACTGGTGACTGCTGGTTTTTGGCAAGTATTGCAGCTGTACAACGTTCACCCAAGGGACAAGAAATTCTTAATAGTATGATAACTGATAACCATGATGGAACTTATACAGTTAAATTTAAAGGTGCTAATAAGGAATATAAAGTAGACTCTCTTGAAATATTAACCGCTAAAAATTTAGCAAAAGGTGATTTAGACGTAAAAATATTAGAGATCGCTGCTAAAAAACATTTTAGTATAATGGGAATAAATGGTGGAAATCCAGCAACCGGACTAGAGTTATTATGCGGGACCGGTGATAAATGGAAAAATGTTGTAAGAGCATATAGTTCAAAACCTGACCCAAAAGAAATCAAAAAATTATTAAACAATAAAAATATAGCTATGACAGCCTCAATTGATCCTTTATCGAAATTATGGGGTTACATTGTAAAAGACGTTCCAAAAGATGCAGACTATAAAGAGGATGTGGGTACTGCACACGCTTATGCAGTAGTTGACATTGATGATAACAATATCTATTTAAAAAATCCCTGGCGTACTGATAAAACAATAGCAATTCCTCTTGATATTTTTAATGAATATTGGGGTACAGTTCAATATACAGAAATAACATAAATTGTATGATAAAATATTTTTATAATGAAAATAGAACAAAGTTCGTTTTTTGACAAATTTGTCAGAAATATAAAAAAAGGTAAGAGTTTTACACTAACAGGCCTGACGATTTTTAGCCGCCTGTTACTTTTAAAGTACATTTTCAAGCTTTCCGGTAAAAAGGTTTTATTTATCACCTCTACCGAACAGTCTGCTTTAAAGTATTCTTCTGATTTGGAAAGACTTTTTGAACTTACCTCAGAAACTCTGCCGTATCAGAATACTTCTCCATATGAGGTTGTCACCGGCAATTTATACGATTATGCAAGACAGGTTAATACTCTTTTAAATCTGCCTGATATTGTTATTGCACCTGCTAAGGTTTTGTTGGAAAAATTTCCTTCCAACACTTTTTTTGAAAATAATTCTTTTAAACTAAAAGTAGGAGAAAGTATAGACCAGAAAAATCTTCTGAGCAGGCTTATAAAATTAGGGTATAAACGCTCTACAATGGTTTCTGATATCGGGGAATTTAGTATAAGGGGAGATATTGCAGATATTTATTCGCTGGAAGAAAATCCGGTCCGAGTAGAGTTTTGGGGTGATGAAATCATTGATATAAGATTTTTCAATAATGAAACCCAGAAATCTATAGAAAAGATTAAAGAAATCACTATCGAACCTCTATATAAGTTTATTTTACCGGACAGTACTCCAGAAGATTTTCCCAAAGAGCTTCAAGAGCAGCTTGATAATGAGGGATATTTTGAGGGAGTTAACGTATATCAGTCTTATTTTAACAATGATTTAGTAAGTGTTTTAGATTATTTTAAGGATTATATAATTGTATTTGACGAATATGCAGAAGTCAGTGCCAAATACCAGCAAATTGATGACAATTTCGTTAATAATTATAACGAAGGTTTAAAAACACAAAATATTCATCCGCTAAAAGAAATAAATCACTTCACACTGGCAGAAACTCTCAACAGAACAGCCGGTATGCAAAAGATTTATTTTAATAATTTTCTGTCTGATGAAAACAACGAAGTTATTGATATAGACGCAAGAAATGTTCAGGTATTTGATGCTGATATGGATGAAGCTGCAAAGTTTTTAAAAGAGCATAAAGGGTATCAAATTACTATAGCAACTGATTATCAGGAGAGAGTGAAAGAGGTTCTTTCTGATTACGACATTTTTGATATTAATTTTATAAAAAATATTACTTCTCAGGGTACAGAAATACAAGACGGTAAGATACTGCTTCTTACAGATAGAGAACTTTTTAATAAGCGTCAAAAGGAAGTTCCGAGCAACAGAAAAAGACATTACAAAGAAAAAGCCGAATATATTGAGAGTATTAATGATATCAAAGAAGGGGAGTATGTTGTACACTCGATTCACGGTGTTGGTGTGTATAAAGGGCTTACCAAGCAGGAATTTGACGGGCAGTTAAAAGATTACCTGACTATAGAATATGCAAACAAAGATAAGCTCCATATTCCAGCCGAACAAATTAACATGCTATGCCGGTACAGAGGTTCCGGACAGGTCAAACCTAAGCTTTCTAGAATGGGCGGCAGTGATTGGGAAAATACCAAGACAAGAGTCAAAAAAGAAGTTGAAACAATTGCTTATGACCTACTTAGACTTTATGCAAGAAGAAAAATGAAAACCGGCATTGAGTTTGCTCCGGATTCTCCGCTGCAGCTTGAGATGGAAGATACTTTTGAATACATAGAAACACCAGATCAGTTAAAATCAATTAATCAGATTAAGGCTGATATGGAAAGTCCAAACCCTATGGATCGACTTGTCTGCGGCGATGTGGGATTTGGCAAAACAGAAGTTGCAATGAGAGCTATGTTTAAAGCAGTAACTTCGCTTAAGCAGGTAGCCGTAATTGTCCCGACGACAGTCCTTGCATTACAGCATTACCAGACTGTTTCAGAAAGATTTAAGCCATTTGGAATTGATGTAGAACTACTTTGCAGATTTAGAAGTGCTAAAGAAAAGAAAGAAACTTTAAAAAATCTTGCCACAGGCAAATGTGATGTTGTAATTGCTACACACAGTTTATTGCAGGACAACGTTATATTTAAAGACTTAGGGCTTCTTGTAATTGATGAAGAACACAGGTTTGGCGTAAGGCACAAAGAAAAGTTAAAAGAGTTCAGAGAAAATATCGATATAATTTCAATGTCTGCAACACCTATTCCTAGAACCCTTTACATGTCGCTTTCCGGAATTAAAGATATTTCCGTCATAAATACACCTCCGCAAAACAGGCTTCCTATTAAAACATTTGTCGGAGAGTACAATGAGCAGATTGTTAAAAACGCTATTGTAAATGAACTTGATAGAGATGGTCAGGTATTCTATTTATACAACAGAGTGGAAACAATTGAAGAGTTCAAGCTTGAATTGCAAAAGCTTGTGCCAAATGCTAGAATAGCCGTCGGGCATGGACAATTAAGCGAAAAACACCTTGAGGACGTAATTATAGGTTTTGATAATCATGATTATGACATTCTGTTGTGCACAACAATAATAGAAAATGGTCTTGATATTCCAAATGCAAATACAATGATAATTCATGAAGCAGATAAGCTCGGATTGGCGCAGCTCTATCAGCTTAGAGGAAGAGTCGGAAGAAGTGAAAAACAGGCTTACTGCTACTGCTTATATAAGAAAAATAAAGAACTTTCGCAGGAGGCAACAGAAAGACTAAAAGCAATAAGGGAGTTTACTACTCTTGGAAGCGGCTATCGTATTGCAATGCGTGATGTTGAAATAAGAGGTGTCGGAAATATTTTAGGCACCAAACAGCACGGACATATGATTAATGTAGGATTTGATACTTACTGCCAGCTTCTGGAAGAAACAGTTAATGAGCTTAAGGGCGAGAAAGTTAAAGCTAACAAGCCTACTATTGTTGATATAAATATTACAGCTTATATTCCTGATGAATGGGTCGGTTCTGGAGAACAAAAAATGATTGAATATAAACGGCTTTCGGATGTAAAAAATGAAACAGAGCTTGATTATATTATTTCTGAATGGAAAGACCGTTTTTCAAGAATACCGGAAGAGGTAGAAAACCTTATCAAACTTATCAAAATAAGACTTCTTGCAACGGACTGCGGAATTACAATTATCCGTGAGGCCGGAAATGATATACGCGTGTATTCTCCATTTACTCCGTATGAGTGGAACATTATTAAGCAGGGCTTAGATAAAACTATATTAAGAAGAGTTAAATTTACAGTCGCCCCAAAAACCTGTGAGGATGGGAAATCAATACTCCTTGTTAACAATCAGAACTTAACATTCGAAGAAATGTTTAACATTTTATCTGGTTTGTTTTATTATATAAAAGAAACCATAAATAAATATCAGTAGAGAGTTTATATAAGGAGTATTAAATGAAAAAATTACTGACATGCTTAGCATTATCAACAGTGCTGTTTTCCGGCTGTACATTAATGCAAAAATCAGAAGGTATTATTAAAGTTAATGATACTGTAATTACTCAATCAGAATTTGATAAGGCTTTTGATGAAGGAATTGATAAATCTTTCTTGAAGCAATTTGGCGGTTCAAAAAACTTTGTAAAATCAGATGAAAATCCAATGTTCGGGATTTTCAAAGATAAAATTGTTCATGAGCTTATAATAAAATCTCTTCTTGATGAAGAAATTGCAAAACGCGGTATTACCGCTACTGAAGAAGATGTTCAGAACGAAATAAAAACTATTATTGATAAAGTCGGCTCAAAAGAAGAATTAAACAGACTTCTTAAACAAAGAGGCGTTTCTAATTCTCAATTTACTGATGATTTAAAAACTCAAATCAAAATCAGAAAATTAGTAAATTCAGTTGAAAAAATTAAAGTTACAGACGCAGATGCTCAAAAGTACTACGATACACATAAAAACGAATTTGTTCATGGTGAACAGGTAAGAGCTTCACATATTCTTGTTTCTGCAAACACACTTGAAATAATTCAGCAAATCAGAGCTAAAAATCCGAATATTGATACTACAGAGTTAAATCAAAAGCTTGATGAACAAATTGCATCTCAAAAAGCTAAAGCAGAAGCTATCCTAGCAGAAGTTAAGAAAAGTCCGGAAAGCTTCGCTGAAATTGCACAAAAGAAATCTGACGACAAAGCAAGCGGAGAACGCGGCGGAGAACTCGGCTTCTTTACAAAAGAAGCTATGGTTCCTGAATTTGCTAATGCAGCGTTCAGCATGAAACCTAATACTGTAAGCGAAACATTAGTTCAATCTCCGTATGGTTTCCACATTATCAAAGTTACTGACAGAATGGAAGCTGGTTCTACTCCATTTGCTAAGGTAAAAGATGAGATAAAATTCTATCTGGAAACACAAAAACAAATCGAAGTTTTGAAAAAACTTACAGAAGGTTTGATGAAAAATGCCAAGATTGAATATCTAAATGAATCTTATAACCCGAAAAAAGCAGTAAAAGAAGCAAATCCTGCACCGGTCAAAAAAGAAGAAAAGAAAAAATAATAAAAAAAGAGCGGTTTTAAAACCGCTCTTTTTTATTTAACAACCTGTTTAATCTTACCGTATATTTTTCCCTTCTTTGAAGAATCAATAATATCCATAATAATATCTTCCATTATGCTTATTTCTTCCTTTTGAGCTTCTGGTAAAGATTTTCTCCAGGCAGAAAGAGATTTCCTAAAATCATCCCCGTCAACCATACAATCATCTGTTCCAATAAGCTTTGAATACTTTTGCGTAAACCAATCATTAAATTTTTTGTAGCATTCTGTAATTAAATCAGAAGCCATTTGTGCATTTTTTAAAATAACATTCATATCGGTGAATACAAGTTCCTGATATTTTCCTGATTTGATATTAGCTGCATTTGAAATTTTCCCTGTATTATAACCAAATCCGCAATATTCAATTCCTCGCTTTGCAGCAGCACTTGCCTGAGCCAAATCTTGAGAAATACCTACAGAACCATCCATGTCAAAAAACATCTTTTCGCATGAATATCCGCCGTAAGTACACACAAGCCCTGTAAACATAGCTTCAAACGGGTAGTCAGTATTATCTGTTTTATTTTCAAAAACAGCACCAAGGAAATTACCTCTCGGATCAAGAGTTATAAAATTAACATTTTCAGAATTATGCCATGGCTTACCTTTACGCTGCATGATATCATTCATTACTTCAAGATTTGTTGCATGCCCGCATTCGTGAGAAGTGGTAACTATTTTATTATACATAGGCATTTCTGGACGTGATGTCCTTCCTGTCAGCATTTGTAGATAAGCCTCTATAAACTCGCCTATTGATGCCTTGCTTTTATTTCGTTCATACATAATCTGCTCGGCTTTTTCTATAAGAGATTTTATCTCCACAAACGACATATGCTCGGTAAGTTTTACAAGCTTATCCATCATGTGTTCTTTGTCTTCAAGCTTTCTATATGCTAGAGGCAGTTTTGATTCTTTTATTCTATTTTCAAGAATTTCTTTTCTTGAAGCTTTATTAAATGCAGGAGAATCGACAGCTATATGTTGATTAAACCCTCTAACAACCTCCGGAATCAAATCAGCATAATCTTTTTCCGTAGAACCTATTACAAGAATGCTTACATCCTCAGAAACAGCTTTTTGCATTTCATCCGTAAGCTGTGCCATTGCCTGTCTGTAACCAGGCAAGTACGGGCCAGAGAAAGCAAATTCTTCAAAATTGTTAATAAACATAATAGCTGTTTTATACTGATTCTGCCGGGCAGCTTTTTTAGCTTCTGTAAAAATTCTGCTCATAGCATTCTTAGGTGTTTCTATAGAAACACCTTCGTTGTCTCTCTCAGAGACAGCGAAGTCCGAAGAACTTATTGAAAGGAACGGAACTTTTGCTTCTCCCGCTATTGTTTCAGCAGTGTATTTTCGCCCAGAACCAGCTTCAGGGTCTTTTGAATATATTAAAAGACCTTTTGTACCTATTTTACCTGTTTTTATTTGTCTTATTATAGCCTCAATGTCCTTTTTTGTAGTTTCTTTTCCATACATTGAGGCAAGAGTTTTACCTGTATCATATATAACTTCCGGCTGCTTTGCAGATTTATCAAATAGTTCATTGGCAATCTGTGCAAATTCATCTACTTCTTTTGCTGTAATCTTTTTCTTTGAGTTAGCATAATATCCGGAAACACGTTTCATTAAGTCAACAGCTTTATCAGGAAAAATTCCTTTCATCCGGCCTGCATGATAAATAACTCTATCCTTTGCATCTGATGTGAAAGGAAGAGGGACATCTTTAAGCATCTTTTTATTCAATAATGCTTGTGCTTCATACGACTGAACCGGAGGTATTGAATATGATAAAAAGTTATCAAACAAAGATTTCAATGTAGGGTCTTTTACAAGTTTGTAATAAACATCACTGCTCTGGAAAAATACAATTTTTAACTTATCATCAGTACTGGCAATTGCCTGACTTAGGCCATTTGTATAGCTAATTTCACCATTAGCCTGCATAGAATTTACAAGAAGTCTGTCCAAATCTACCAGAAATATTTTCTGCATTTCAGGATTTAGTGTTTTTTGATTCATTACCTCATCCATAAGTTCGGTATCTTTTATATCATTAGACATTGCAAAGATATGTGTATTTTCAGTGTTAAAATTTCCATGCTTTTCTGCATTCAATGTATTTACTATACTTGCAGTAATTCTTTCTGCTTCTTTTGCATCATCGTAAGTAACATTTAAGTTTGACCCAAGAGCCAGTTTATTCCATACTTCTATAGCCCTATTATCATATATTTTCATATAATTAGGTTTAATGTCCTCAATGTTTTTATAAAGACCGTAACTCAGAGCTCCCTGCAAAAATTGCTGTGTATATGTGCCCCCTTTTTTAGAAATCTCATTTATAGCAGTACCAAGAAGCATGTAAGAATCGACTGCATGAGTTTTTTCCTCAACAGCCTTCAATTCTTCTTCCATAGAAGCAGAAAGCTTTACATTTTCGACCTTTGCTTCTACTGGAATAGTATCCATATACGCTGCATTATCCTCACGCAAATCATTGATTAAGTCATTCATATAATCTCTTGCACCAGCAGTTTGCAGCATATTATTTTTAGTATAGTTATTAATAAGCTTGCTTAATGTTGATACAGACTCAACAACACCGGTAGATAACAATTCTTCATCAAGCTGTGAAAGGTTTTCGTCAGTTTCTTCTATAGATGCCTGAATTATATGTGCAGCTGAAATTTCTGAATGTCCAAAACTTTCAGCAATTTCTTTTGCTCTGTCAAATAAACGCTGTGCGTCATCTGTAAAATTAATCTTACTGCTGTCCTTTGCCTTAAAGGAAATATAACTCTTAGGAACGCCTAAAAGCTTATTATTTTCAGTATTTAACACAGCAGGGCTGTCTTTTTCAGCATCTTTTTTCAGGGAAGTTGCAGAAACCTTTGACATTGAGTCAATCAAACCTATACTTAATATCACGTAAAATTCTCCTTAAAATATATTATCTCAAACCCTATAAATTTAAATTTTGCTATCTCGCCGTAAAAAATTTACAATTATTAATAGTTGTCTGCTTCAATAATATTACATGGTATAATATTTTTATAATTTTTTTTAAAGGAGAAGGTTAATGAACACAGCAACTATCATTGGAAGAGCCGGTCAGGACGCTGAAATTAAATATTTTGAATCAGGAAAAGTTAAAACAACATTTTCGCTGGCTGTTGGCCGCTGGGATTCTAAAACAAAAGAAGAAGTAACAGATTGGTATAATATCGAAGTTTGGGATAAACAGGCTGAATTTGCAGGCGAATATATTAAAAAAGGCCGTCAGGTAGTTGTTGACGGCAGAATTTCCATTAGCAAATGGACAGATCAGACAGGCGAGGAAAGAGAAAGATTTCTTATTGTAGCAAATAATGTTAGATTATTAGGTTCAAAAAGAGACGCAGAGTAATGATTTTTACTGATATTGTTGGAATAATAGCAGACGACCTGACAGGAGCAAATGATACAGCTCTGCAATTTCACTTAAGAGGTGCCAATACAAGAATATTGCTCGATGGAGAATATATACCTCAAAAAAATGAAGAAACAGAAGTATGGGCATTATCAACTGAATCAAGAAACATTGATGAATGGGAAGCTGTTGAAAAAGTTGAACGGGCTGTTAAATCTTTTCTTGAAAACTTCTCGTTTGAGTACTATTACAAAAAAATAGATTCCACACTAAGAGGGCATATTGCATTAGAAACTCTTACTATGCTTGACATTCTGGGTTATGACGCAGCCATCATTATACCGGCATTTCCGCAGGAAGGGAGAATTACAGTTGGAGGCTACCATCTCTTAAAAGGTGTGCCGATTGGAAGAACTGAAATTGCAATGGATCCGCATTCTCCAATATTAGAATCCCATATACCAACACTTCTGCGTTCACAACTAAAAGAAAAACAAAAAGAGCTTGTTGGTACTATTGATTTGAAAACAATAATGAACGGAGCAGGCCCTATCTTAATAAAAATCAACGAGCTTATAAAAGACGGTAAAAAGCTTATTATTGCAGACTCTACATCTATTACAGACATTGAACAGCTTGCTCTTGCAATAAAAAAATGTGACAAAAAGCTTCTTCCGGCCGGAACTGCTGCCGGAGCTCAAGTTTTGGGCAAAAGCTGGCTTTCTGGTATTGAAAAAGAAAGAGAGTCTGTAAAATTACCCAAATTGCCAAAGTTTATTGTTTCAGGAACTGCTACAAACATAACAGCAGAACAAATACATAAACTTGAGCAATCTGATGATTACAATGATGTTAATTTTATACCTCTAGAAACATCAGATATTTTAGAAGGAGTTAATAACGACATTGTAGAAAGAATTATAAATAACCTTAACAGCGGAGTAACAGTTGCAGTACATACTTCGCATTTGATAGCAAACTTTGACGGCTTTTCTGACGATTCATTTAATGCAGAATTAACCAAAGAAAAGCTTTCATCAATGATTACGGACTATCTTGCAGAGCTTGCACGCAGAGTTCTTGAGCAGATTAATGTAATTCTCATAACTCTGGGCGGAGAAACATCATACAAATGCTGCAAAAGTATAAATTCAAATGAACTTAAACTCATTGATGAAGTTGCACCGGCAATTTCATTATGCGTTGATACACACGGAAGGTGGATTGTTACCAAATCCGGCAATCTTGGCAACACAAGGACTTTAATAGAAATATTAGATTATTTTAAACATCATGAATAATTATCAAAACAAAATTGTAATAACAACCGGAGATCCAAACGGGATTGGAGCGGAAATAACAATTAAAGCATTAAATTTATTGAACCTTCCGTCCAAAGATATTGTATTGGTTTCTAACTCTAAAATTCTCAACAGTTATGGCGTGTTAAATAATAATTATGAAATTGTAGAACTGGATTACCCGCATAAGGTCGTACCGGGAGAAGTTTCGGAGTATGCCGGAGATTTTGCATTCAGGGCATTAGAAAAAGCTTGCGAATTACAGCCTAAATTTATTGTTACTGCTCCGACCTCAAAGGAAGCAATGAATCTGGCCGGTCACGCTTATGAAGGTCAAACAGAAGTACTTGAACATTTTCTTGCTCATGACGGACAAAAAGCAGAAATGCTATTTGTATCTAAAGATTTTCGAGTTTTATTACTAACAAGGCATTGTGCATTAAAAGATGTAAGCAGTCTTATTACCAGAGAGATTATAATCGAAAAAACAGAACGCTTAAGAAGCTTTTTCCAGAATAAATTAATGATAAAAAAACCTTCTTTTGCTCTATGTGCACTTAACCCTCATGCTGGAGAAAGCGGTATTATCGGCAAAGAAGAAGATGAAAAAATTCTTCCGGCCATCGAAGCCGTTAGAAAACGAGGTATTAATATAACTAATCCGCTTCCTGCTGATACATTATTTGTAAAGGCAGTTCAGAATTATATAAAAGGTGATAAACTACCATATGATTGCTATATAGCCTGTTACCATGACCAGGGCTTAATCCCTATAAAAGCAATTGCTTCTGAAAAAACAGTAAATATGACAATCGGCCTTGATATCATTAGGACCTCGCCAAGTCATGGAACTGCGTTTGATATTGCAGGGAAAAATATAGCTAATCCTGAATCGATGATTGAAGCTATCAAATATTGTCTTTATTAATATTTAAATTGCTAAGCAATAATCCTGCCGTAACGGCAGGATTATTGCTGTTTTCTTAGTTTTGTATTCGTTTTTTGAATACTATTTGTATTACAATTTGTTAAAATTTGTTACATTGTGTAACAAATTGTTCAATTTTACTAAAGTTTTTCAAAAAAATACCGTAATAGATAACATATACGTTTTAAATAATGGATGTGCATCAAAAGAAAGGAGCGCAAATGTCAATGAATGTTAATGGGAATGGATACAATCCATACCTGCAAAGAACCAGTTCTTCTTCAAAAACAACCGGAGCAAACAATGTAGATAGTACCGGAGAAACTAAAGAAGAAAAAATTAAAAAATTAACAGAGAAAATTAAGACATTAACAGATTCTATTACAAATTTAAAGGCTCAGGCTGAAAGTTATGAAATGCAAGCTGAAAATGTCAAAAACAGTGTATCTTCTATAACAGCAGCTGCTGAAAGCGTTCAAACACTTGTCAGTCAATTAGATAGTTCAATAAGTGAATTAGAAAGCCGTAAAAGTCAAGTAGAGGCAAATAAACAAACTGCACAGGAAAACGTTAATAAAGCGAAAGAAAACGTTGAACAAAAGAAAGAAGCTTTAGAAAATGCCGAAACTAATGTTACAGAAAAGCAAGCAGCATTAGAAACAGCAGAAGCCGCAGTTACAGAAAAAGAAGAAGCGGTAGAGAATGCAAAAACAGCTTTAGAAGAAAAAGAAACTGCATATCAAGAAGCTCAAGATAAACTTGCAGAATTAGATGAAAACTACAAGCAAGCAGTAGAAGCAACACGTGCAGCACAGGAGAAGGTTAACAGCGCTCAAGAAGCAGTTAACTCTGCACAGTCAGCTTTGAGTTCAGCACAGGCTACTTTAAGCAGCACCCCGTCTACAATACCTGAAACACGTACAGGAACAAGTGCAGATGGTACAACATATACCTACACCGTTCAGGTGCCAAACCCTGCATATGCAGCAGCTCAGCAGGCAGTAAAAGAAGCCGAAGCTAACCTTGCCGAAAAAGAAAAGGAACTTCAGGCTGCACAGGAAGAATTACAAAAATGTAAAGATGCAGAACAAAAAGCACTTGATGCTGTAAATACACAGAAAGAAGAAGTTGCACAGGCAAAGCAGGCTGTTGAAGATGCTCAGCAGCAGCTTGAAGAAGCAGAACAGGCCTTAAAAACTGCAGAAGAGGAACTTGAAAAAGCTCAGCAAGAAGTCGAAAAAGCCGAACAAGAGCTTCAAAAAGCTCAGGAAGCAGTTACACAGGCAGAAGCTGATCTTGAAACTGCAAATCAACAATTAGAAGAAGCTTATGCAGCTCTGGAAGCTATAAATGAAGAGTTGAACCAGATTAATGAACAATTGGCTCAGAAACAATCTGAAAAAGCTCAATTATCTCAGCAGCTTGGAAAACTTCAAGGACAGCTCTCAGCTATAGATCAACAGGCTGCCCTTTATAAGCAGATGGCAGAAGCTTTACAGCCAACCATTGAAGCAATGGAAGCTGAGTTAGAAGCAGCCTGGGAAGAACTTAACCAGCTTAAAGGTGAAGAATTAGATGAAGAAGCTCAGGCTGAAATTGATAAAGCAAAACAAGAAGCACTTGCGGCTCAGGAAGCAGCCCGAGCAGCACAAAAAGCTGCACAAGAAGCGCTTGCGGCAAAAGCTACCAGTGAATTTCAGTTAGCAGCACAGGCTGTTGCATTACAGCGCGCATCTGCAATATTAAATAGATTAAAAGCAATGTACAACTATGACGGCACATCTGAAATTAACATTGATCAGGAACAATACGATGCTCTTCAGAAAAAGCTTAGAAAAGGTGAAGGTCTGACAGACTTAGAAAATCTTCAAATGGCAACATTTGAATTAATGCAGGCTACCAAACAGCTTATACAAGATGCTACTGAAAAATTCAGCAAAACAGCCAATGTTGACACAACAAAAGTAAAACAGATGACCGATACAACAGGCCGTTTAATGTTCAAAGATGAAGACGGTAAAATTGTATACAAAACCGTTGATGAAGAAGGCAAAACCGTTTACCAGTACGAAGATGGCAAAGAATACGAAGGAGAAGAAAAAGACCTTAAGGCTGTTATGGGTGCGCCGGTCATCGAAGATAAGGGCGAAGTCTATACAGATGCAAACGGTAAAAAAGTATACAAAAATACCGATCAAAACGGCAATGAAGAATTCACATATGAAGACGGAAGCTTATTCACAGGTCACTACAGTGAATTGACACAGAAGATACAAGAATACAACGGCAAAGATTCTCTTATGGAAGAAATCAACGCTAAATTTGACGAAATGGATGCAGAAATGACTGCTGCAGAAGAAGAAAGAGCAGCTGATAATGATACTGCCGTAGACGAACCTGTTACTTATCCAGAATCAAAAGCTGTTGATACCGAAAAAAGAGATGCAGAAGCTAAAGAACTTGGATTAACACCTTCTGACAGAGATGGCGCTTACCTGAAAGAAACTGCATTTGGAACCTTCTTATATGTATGGGATCCTGAAACAGAAGAATTTAAAGAATTCCCTGCTGGCGAAGAAGGCGATGAAGAATGCGACTTCACAACTTCTGGAAATGTAATTGACCGCACTAACGACAAAGCTGTCGAGGCAGATGCAAAAATTGCATTACAGGAGGCTGGCCTAAACGTCGTACCAGGAGAACCGTTCATTGCTGAAAAAGACGGAACATATTACGAATACAACAAAGAAACCGGTAAATTCGAAGAAATGAAAGAGTAAAAACAAACCGGCGGCGATTTAAAATCGTCGCCGGTTTTATTATTCTTATTTCTGATATCTCAGATAATTTGCTATTTGCGGATGAAGCTCATTTATTTCTAAAAGACTTATTGATTCTTTCACCGATAAATCAGAATCTACTGCCAACTCGGTTATTTTTTCTTCTAAAGCATTTTTTATCTCTTTTGAATGCCCCATTTCTTTATGATAGGTATAGGCTGTATCTCCATTTGCATTACACAGCATTAATATATCTGCAAGTTCATCCGGATTATTCTTCAATACTTCAAACGCCTTTTCTAAAACTTTTATTTCAGATGTATCAAACAGAATTCCTGCACCAAAATCATCTCTGTTAACAAGCATTTTTGCAACAAGTTCAGGGTTTTCTTTAAAATAATCCATCGCAATAATAGCAGCTTCATCTGTAATAGTGGCAGGAATATTTCCTCTTATGTCTTTGGTTAACATGATTTCTTCTACATCATCACCGGATAAGCAGTGTGTAAGTGTATCAAGGCTGGTTCTAAAGTCATCTTTCACTCTGCTCGCATTAGCAGCATGATGCATTAATCCCTGCATCTCGCTATCAGTTCGTTCATAAAGCTCTTTAACTTCATTCGGCTGCATGTAGTGTAGCATTATATCAATGTGCTGCGATTTTGGGCGGGAAAGATCAATTGCAGATATCATTTCACCTGCAAATCTCTTATTAACACTTCTCCAGTTTCTACATATATCTTGAATAGCATCAACCTCTTCTCTAGAAAATGCGGAATTCAAAAGTATCTGCAACTCATCAGAATCTGCCTTGTTTAGATAATCAGCGTCCAGTTTTTCAAAATCAAAGTTTTTTTCATCTGGAGTAAAGAATTTTGCAGCTTCAGCTATTGGCAATCCAAGATAAGTAGCATCAGATGTTTCCACATTAACTTTATCGCCTTTGCTTTCCAGGATTTGATTATACAAAGCTTCTTTAACTTTAATATTATTAGAATTTGAAGATGATGGTTTTTCTGCTCTTGCTTTCATAAATTTAATAAGATTTTTATTGAGTTTATTTTTTTCTAAAAGCTCAATAGATTTGTCAATAGGAATATCACCAAAAGCAGCAGTTCTAGTAAGTTTATTCTGCATTTCATGTTTCATGTCTTTATCATTATTTGCTAAATATGCAGTTCTTCCTTGATTATCAGTTTTCAAAAAAGTTTCTGCAATATGTTCGCAAGTACATGTATCGAAAAATCTTTTCAATGGTTCAAGGTTTCCTTCTACATGAAAAATAGTTTTTCCGTTTTTATCTTGAGCACTTGTTGTTTCAATAAAACTCAAATCGTCCATTTTTAATAATTCTTCTTTGGAAGGAAGTCTTTCTGCTCTTGCAATAGCAGATAGTTCCTTTTCATCAGCTTCCTTATCAGCATCCGCCGCATATAATTTTGCAGCGGCCATGGCCGGAACAGTATAAACCAATCCCCTCGCCGACTTAATCTCCAGATTTGTTAATGGTTCTAGCTTGTTAAGCATTTGTTTTACAAGAGGTTTTGGTACTCTTGCCTGAAAATTCGGTCTTGACTGAGGTTTAGCGCTTGTGATTGGTAATATGTGCATAATTAATTCTCCTTTTCAGTATTATAAAAACCATAAAAAATAAATTTGTTATGCCAGAAAGGCTTCTGCAATCGATTTTTTATAATCCGGTCTTAGAATTCCCTTTTCTGTTATAATACCGGATATTAATTCATGCGGAGTCACATCAAACCCAGGATTTATAATATTTACTCCTTCTGCACATATTCTTTTGCCGTTAATATGCGTAACTTCTTCATGCGAACGTTCTTCAATAGGGATTTCCGCTCCAGTAGCAATTGATATATCAATTGTAGATAAAGGAGCTGCTATATAGAATGGAATATTATGGTATTTTGCAGCAATTGCGACGGTGTAAGTTCCGATTTTGTTTGCAGTATCACCGTTTGCTGCAATTCTATCTGCGCCGACTACTACCATATCAATCATACCTTTTTTCATAAAATATGAACACATTCCATCAGTAATAAGAGTTACAGGAATACCGTCCATTGCAAGCTCAAAGGTTGTAATCCTTGCTCCCTGCTGACGCGGTCTTGTTTCATCAGCAAAAACCTGAATTGTATTGTCTTTTGCAAAAGCAGAACGAACAACCCCGAGAGCAGTGCCATAACCTACTGTTGCCAGAGCACCTGCATTACAGTGGGTTAAAATAGTTGCCCCCTTAGGAACAACCTCAGCCCCGAAATCGCCAATTTTTTTATTAATCTCTATATCTTCATTTTCAAGCTTTATACCGTTTACCTTGAGCTCTTCAATAATACCTTTAATATCAGATTTAGAATTTCTAATCACTTCGATTTGTTTTTCACAAGCCCACATAAGATTTACAGCTGTTGGGCGTGATGTTTTCATATATTCCGCTTTTTCTATAAGCTTCTTTACAAACTCTTCTCTTGAAAGATTTTCTTTTGCAAGAGATTGAGCGTATAAAATTACCCCGTGAGCCCCTGCAATACCGATAGCCGGAGCACCTCTTACAATCATATTTCTAATAGCATCAAACATCTCATGGCCTGATGTAATATTCACAAACTTGTATTCATAAGGAATGACTGTCTGATCAACCATTTTTGAATATGTATCCACCCATTCAATTGTCTTTATCTTCGATTTAAATTCCATTTTCTTATCTCCTTTATACAAATAAACTTAACATAAAAGCTCATTAAGTATTGTAAATTCTAAAAATTTAGCAAATTTTATTTTTAGAAGTTTTATTAACATAGAAAGGAAAAGATTATGATAACAAACTACAGCTATCCCAGCTTCAAATCCAAACTACCTCCTGCCCTGCCAAAATCAAAAAATACTACTTTTGATTTCTGGCCTGAGTTTAAAAACTTATGCAAAAAAGAAGGCAAAGAAAAAGAGCTACATAAACTTTTGGACAGGCTTGAAAGAAATGGGGACAATAACATTTTGGCTCTTGATTACAAACCAAAAAATAAATACGACATAACTAATTATTATTTTCTTCTATACAAAGACACCGAAAATTTAATGATAGACAGAAATTCAAAAGACCAAGGACAACGACTTTTTAGTTCAAGACCTATTGCAGGCCATGAATGGATTCAAAATGAGAAAGGAACCATTCATGATATGCAACAGAGAACAGATTTTAGATCTTTAACTGACGCATTATTAGACACACTGGATAGAATTCTAACAAAAGGGTCAAAAGAAAATAAAAACATATTTATTGAAAATCAACATAAGATAAAACTAGATAAAGGTACAATAAAATCTCTTGAATAAACAAGACCGGCTTATAAGCCGGTCTTGTTTTATAAAACACTGAATATGTCGTTTACAATAATCAGAAATTGAACAATTAGAGCCATTTCTATAATTTCATTAAAACGTTTTAATTTACCCTGAGTATCATTTTTCTGCATCAACTTAACAATAATAGTTGTAATAAACAATAATACAAATAAAATAATTGAAATTATCATAATACCAATCCTTTCTTTTTACCTTATCTCAAAATCTACACTTGAATTCTGGTTATTTTCTTTTTTAACACCGGTTATAAGTTCGTAAACATATGCAGTCACCAGTCCTGAAAATGCATTAAACAAGGCACTTATACCACCCATAAATATTATCAGAAAAATCATTACAATAAATGAACCGAAACTACCGAGAAAAAATCTCATAAAGCCTTGTGTATAAGAAGGAATAAGCCATCCAAGAAGCATACTTATAGGAGTAAAAACTACAGCAAAAGCCAGAAAAGAAACAAATCCTATAACAGCTCCGAATATACAGCCTTCTCTTACACTTATAATACCAATTAGTTCATTTTGTTTTAAATAAGCCAATACAAATGCAGAGAGGCATAAAATCAATAGCATAAAGCTAATAAAACTCACATATGGAATTATTGTAATAAATCCCAGTATAGCACCTGCAAATGCACTGAGTATTGATAATTGTTTTAGTAGTAATAAATTCATAAACACCTCTTTATTCTGCAGAAATGTATCCTCTCAAAGCAGTGTAAGCTGCAACATACGGAGAGGCCAGATAAATAAATCCCTTAGTATTTCCCATTCTGCCCTGAAAATTTCTATTCTGAGTTGCAAGACAAACCTCACCATCGCCTAAGATTCCGGCATGAACACCTACACAGGGTCCGCAGCCCGGAGCCATAATTGCAGCATTTGCCTCCACAAAAATATCAATCAATCCTTCTTTTAAAGCCTGCTTAAATACATCTTTAGAAGCAGGACAAATCAACATTCTTACATCAGGATGAACAGTTTTGCCTTTTAGAATATCAGCAACAACTCTCAAATCTTCTATTCTGCCGTTTGTACAGGTTCCAACATAAACCTGATTAACTTTAACATCCTTGAGTTCTTCCACTCTTTTGGTATTGTCGACAGTATGAGGACAAGAAACCGTATGAGGCACATCCTCCGCATTAATTTCAATAATTCTTTCGTAATTAGCATCTATATCCGGCAGAATTTGTCTGAATTTTTCCACTCTGCCTCTTTGGGCAAGAAATTCCTTAGTCTTGTCATCTGCCACAGACTTGCCGCATTTAGCACCGGCTTCTACAGCCATATTGGCGAGAGTAAATCGTTCAGACATCGTCATATTTTCTATTGTTTCGCCGCAAAACTCAAGAGCTTTGTAAGTTGCCCCATCTGCTCCAATCATACCGATTAAATGTAGCATTAAATCTTTTGAACAAACACCTTTTCTAAATTTCCCACTAACAACGATTTTAAATGTAGCAGGAACTTTAAGCCAGGTTTTGCCGAGCGCCATAGCAACAGCAACATCAGTAGACCCCATGCCGGTAGCAAAAGCACCCAGTGCACCTGATGTACACGTGTGAGAATCAGCCCCTACAAGAACTTCACCCGGATTAACAAAGGTTTCAATTAATCTCTGATGGCATACGCCGGCACCAACATCAGAAAGAACAGCACCGTATTCTTTGTGAAACTCTCTCAAAACCATATGAGTATTAGAAAGTTCTTTTCTTGGACTAGGGGCCGCATGGTCAATAAATAAAACAGTTCTTTCTGGATTATTAAGTTTAGTTTTGCCCAGCTTCTTGAATTCCTGCACAGTTAAAGGCCCTGTACCATCTTGAACTGCTGTAACATCAACTTTTGAGATAACTAATTCTCCAGCATGAACTTCTTTGCCGGCATGTTCTGAAATTATTTTTTCTACTAATGTTAATCCCATTTTATGTCCCCTCAATCTTTCCCCTGCAACTTTATATATAAATTTTAACACAATAATTGATTTTTGTTATATTATAAGAATATAAAATTGTTTTTTATATAGGGATGAGAGGAGTTTAAGCTTGGCTATAAATAAGAAATGTGTGCTATTTTACACAGCTCTAGCTGTATTCAGTATATTTTTAGCTTGTCTTTCTACAAATTATGATTTTGATTTATTTGCAAGATTAATTGTAGGCGAGCGATTTATTGAACAAGGTATACTGCCTTTTAAAGACTTTTTATCATACACTCCTACACACCCGTGGTATGACCATGAATGGGGTTCTGGTGTTGTATTCTATTTCTTAATAAAACACCTGGGTCCATTTGGCCTTGTTGCTTTTCAGGCTGCTGTTATGTTTTTCTCTTCAGTGTTTGTTGTTAAAACTCAGAGATTACAAAAGCATGCTCTGCCTTCGTCTTTAATATTTATGGGAATATTCCTTGCGTTATTTCTGAAGCTTAACTCCAGCTTGGTTCGCTGTCAGCTCTTCAGCTTCTTATTCTTTAGTATTTTCTTATATATTCTGGAAAGTACCAGAAGAGGAAAACACAAAAACCTCATCTGGATATTTCCACCGCTTGTTATATTATGGAACAATGTTCATGGCGGAGTTGTATCAGGACTGGGATTGATTGCTATGTACTTTGCTGGAGCAGTCATTGAAAGAAAACCGTGGAAAAAATACCTTGCAGTTCTTATTACATCAGGACTGGCACTCGTCATTAACCCATACGGCCCTAAATACTTGAACTTCTTATTCTCAGCAGCAACAAAGCATCGTAAATATATTGTAGAATGGTGGCCGTTTTTTGCATACAGACATATTTTGTATTACATTTTGCCAAGCTTGTTCGGAATTTTTGGATTTCTATCTGCAATTAGAACAAAGAAAATTGATGTTACGAAAATAATAGTTCTGGCTGTTACTTTATACTGCGGACTTGCTCATGTAAAATTACTCTCAATAACAGTTATTGCAGCAGCTGCACTATGCTACAACGATATGGCAGTTTTTTTCCTCAGGTTCAAAAGAGGGCTTAAAAAGTTTGAAAAGAGTCTTTATCCTGCAATATTTGTCCTAGCCTTAATGATACCGTTATTTTCACCTACAGCTGCAAGGTGTGATGAAGAAAAATTTCCACTCTACGAAATGGAATTTCTTAAGATTAACAATATAAAAGGAAATCTTGTAACACCATTTGCTCTTGGCAGTTACGCTACTTATAAACTCTATCCGGACATACTAATATTTATGGATGGAAGGTATGAAGAAGTT
>UNSK01000033.1 GCA_900552525.1 Candidatus Gastranaerophilales bacterium
CGCCCGCCGTAATCTTATTTAATATTATTCTTACTCAAACTTGCTTTCAGTCCTCTTGCCAAATCGTGGCGTCCGCTCTTTTCATATATAGCAGTCATTGATTCCAAAAACTTCAAGTTATCAATATTAGGATTGCTCTGGTTTACCGGTGCTGTATTAACAGGAGTTGTATTTTTTCTTACCGCCGGCTTTACTGCTGTCTGTGCTGCTGCAGGTCTTTGCGGCTGACTCATTGTTTGTACATTGTTGACGGAAGCAGGATTTACATAGCTTCTCAATCTCTCGTTATGAATAGGTGCTTCCTGTTCATATGGATTTCTGTTTTCTCTCTGGTAAGCGTTAATACCGTAGTTTACAGTAGTGAAAGGTTTTTCTACATTTACATAAGAGCTTCCAATTGGCTGTGCTCCTTTGTACATTTCAATTTCTCTGTCATTAAGACTCTGGCTTAGCCCGATTTTCATTTCCGGTTCTTTACGTTTGAACAATCTTATAACGGCAAATGCTAATAATCCAACCAGACCGAATGAGAATACTTTGTTTGCTGTATCAGATACTGCATCCTGATCTACAGAATCTTTTATACCTTCTACTGCCGAAGAATTTTTAAGCCTGTTGAAAAGTGTTGAAGTTTTTTCTGCTGACATATCTTCTTTATAGATAGGTGCGTAGCTTTCAACAGGGTTGCTAAGTTTAAGATTTTGAGTTTTAGCAGGTATAACCGGTGCTAGAGAATCAAATGAAACCGATGCAGAGGCTGCATTTTCTGCCTGAAAGAAAATACTGATACCGTTGCCTTGAGGTTCAACCATTACAGTATCTACATTTGAAACGTTGTTATAAACTGTATTAAGAGTTTTTGATGCTCTAATGTCTTTCATATTCAATGTAATCTGATTTGGTGCTTTTACTGTTTTTTTAACATCTACTGCTTTATCTGATACAAGCACAATATTATATGTATCCTTTACAGGAACAATTTCAATAGACTGTAGTACGTTATCTTCTGCACATACAGATAACATAGATAAAAACATTCCTAAAAATAACAACGTTCTCTTCATAATTAATATACTCTCTCTCCCTTGATAACAGTGTACAAGATTGGCATGCCCATGCCATCAATCAAGAGGTTAAATTTGAGGAGATAATAAATAGACCATATGGTCTAGATTAATTCTAAAGTGTAAAATCAAACAACTCTTTAATTTCAATATCCAGAGCATCTGCGATTTTTATAACAGTATTAATTGTGACATTAGCCTGTCCTCGTTCTATTTGTCCAATATAGTTAAAATTCATATCTGTCATTTCTGCAAGTCTGATTTGTGAAATTTTTTTTGATTTTCTTATATATGCTAGTTTTGCTCCGATACGTTTAACAGCATTCAAATTTTTATTTGACATAATAATCCTATTATATGCGTCAATTTGAGGATTATCTAATAGCCATTAGCATAGAAATAATGGCTGACAACTATTAAAATTTGTAAATATTTAGAATATATCTATTGCATACAAAAGTATAAAATGATACTATTTCCATGTAAATTAAGTCATTACAATCAATAACAAATCCTGCAGCAAGTTGTTATAGTGCTGCTAAGGAGAGTAGTACTTTTAGGCAACAGTGCAGATTTATCCGGCTATATGGATGTAGCCGGTTTTATTTTGTGCTGGCAGCAATGAAATCTGTAAAATCAAAAACCCTGTATTTGCCTGCTGAGAACAGATTTAAGGCTATTTCACATCCGATGCAGGATGTCAAAACGGTTTTTGTGCCGGTTTTGACAATATTATTATGTTTATTTTTGAAGATTTTGTACATTATTCCATATTCATTAAGTTTGGATATTCCATTAAGCCCGCAGCAGCTGTCAAAGTTTTCCATTTCAACGTATTCAAGGTTGTTAGTATTATTTAAAATCCATTTGATATCTTGAAAATTATCAATGTTGCAAGGCTTGTGAAAAGTCACTTTGACAGGCTTTTTTAAAGAAAGTTTGAGTTCATTTTCTTTAATATATTCAAATATGTTTTTTACATTTAAGCCTTCAATATTGTAACCTTTAATAGTTTTTTCGCAGCTTGCACAGGTTGTTACAATATCTTTAATATCATATTTTTCGATAATTTTGATAAAGCTTTCTTTATAACTTAGATATGAGTCGATATCTCCGCGGACATAAAGCGGAATACCGCAGCATTTAAAGTGAGGCGTAATCACTTCTATACCGCAGGCATTAAGCAGTGTAACCACGGATTTATTACCTTTAACCTCTCCGCCGCAGCCGCCAAAATATATTACTTTTTTATCAAAAGTTTTACCCTTTATATTTTTAGTAAACATACCCATAAGATTAACTCCTAATCCGAAGATTAATCTTTTTTGTACAAAAGATATAACTTTTTCAAACGGGTGCTTTTTAAAATACTCTGCTTTTGCAGCCGTTATAATTTCCACAGCGTCAATTCCGCTCGGGCAGAATTTTGTGCACGCACCGCATTTCAAGCATAAATCAAGGTATCGGTTCATTTTTTTTGACATTTTAAGCTCGCCTTTGATAAGCCCTTTGAGCATAATAAAAAGACCGCGTGATACAGTGCAGTCATTTCCTGTAATTTTATAAATCGGACAAACTGATTGGCAGAGTCCGCATTTAGAACAGGAGTGAATTTCTTCTTTATATCCGGCCAGCTTTTTCATAATAATTATTTTAAGTCAAAAATTTTTTGTAGTAAAATATGGTTAAAGTGTAGAAATATAGGAGTATGAAAGATGCCGGCAGCTATTCAACAATCACAAATGGAATCAGACAGGCTTTCTGCAATTAAGACAATAGACTCTGAAATTAGAGCAATTGAAGAACTGAAAAAATCTCTTGATGCAGAAAGTCTTACAAAGGCTCTTGATTTTATGCAGAATTCAACCGGCAGAATTATTATTACCGGTATGGGCAAGTCCGGCCACATCGGCAAAAAAATAGCTGCATCACTTGCATCAACCGGTACACCTTCATTTTTTGTCCATCCTGCGGAAGCAAGCCACGGTGATTTGGGTATGATTACCGATGACGATGTAGTTATTGCGATTTCCAACAGCGGCGAGTCAAGAGAACTGATTGATATTTTGAACTATTGCAAGCGTTTCGGGATAAAACTAATTGCGATTACTAAAAATCAGGATAGTTCACTAGGAAAAGCCGGCGATGTGGTTCTATTACTTCCTAATAATGGAGAAGCCTGCCCGCTGGGACTTGCACCTACAAGCTCAACCACTGCAACTCTTGTATTGGGAGATATTCTTACAATTAGAATGATTGAGAGAAAAGGGTTCTCAAAAGAAGACTTTAATGACAGACATCCGGGAGGAAAGCTTGGTTCTATTCTTAAGCGGGTTTCTGACTTAATGCACACAGGTCAGGATATGCCTTTATTGGATGAAAATGCTAATATGCAGGCTGTTCTGCTGGAAATGACTTCGAAACGTCTTGGCTGTGTTGGTTTTGTTAACAGCGCAGGAATTCTAACAGGAATTCTTACGGATGGTGATTTAAGAAGATGCCTGTCCGCACAGATACTTTCTGAAAAAGCTGCTGACTTGATGACAAGAAATCCAAAAACAATTGCTCCGGAAGCAATGACAGCCGAAGCATTGAAAATTATGCATGATAAAAAGATAACAAATCTGTTTGTTGTTGATAATCTCAAGCCTGTAGGTGTTATCCATATTCACGATTTGTTAAATAACGGAGTTGCTTAAGCTATGAATATTGATGCTGAAAAGAAATTTGCAGCAGGAATTTCAATTACATCAAATGCAGTTATAATATTTACTAAGCTTATCGCTGGTGTAATGTCTGGCAGTATAAGTATAATATCAGAAGCTATACATTCACTTTCTGACTTTCTTGCATCTGTATTAACATTTTTTGCTGTAACGCGCTCAGCTGAACCGGCTGATAAAGAGCATCCTTTCGGGCATGGAAAATATGAGGATATGTCTGGCTTTATTGAAGGCGGGCTTATTATATTTGCGGGATTATATATTATTTATGAAGCAGCTTCAAAACTTATTTTCGGATATCATGTAAAGGCAGAACCTACAATCGGGATTTATGTTATGGGTTTTGCAGTAGCGGCAAACTTTTTCGTAAGCAGATATCTTTTTATGGTTGCAAGAAAGGCTGACTCTGTTTCGCTTTATGCTGATGCAAAACATTTGAGTACAGATATTTTTTCTTCTCTCGGAGTTCTTGTAGGTCTTCTGTTAATTAAATTTACCGGATTGACAATATTAGACCCGATAATTGCACTCTTTGTCGCAATTATAATACTCAAGGCCGGATTTTCAATCTCTAAAGATACATTGAATAATCTTCTGGACGGCTCTATTCCTCATGAAGATATTGAGAAAATTGAAGAGATTATTAAAAAAAATAAAGTTATAAAAGGGTATAAAGACATAAAAGGCCGGAAGTCCGGACAATACAAAGATATAGAGCTGACACTCCTGTTTAATCCTGATATGAAGCTGCTGCCATAATATTTGTGACCAGATAGAAAATGAAATTAAAGCTTCGCTGGGTAATGTTACAATTGTAACGCACGCAGAGCCCGAAGTACTTGTATAATTCAAAAAATGCGTTAAACTTATAATAGAGGTTCGTTTATGAGTTCAATATCTTCTATAGATACATCCATTTATTCCGGCATAATAGAGGATCTTTCCTCCTATACCCCGTCAAGGACTGCTCTGGACAGCAAAACTCCTGCCGTAACGCGCGAAGATAGCTCTACTGTTGATTTAAGTAACTATTATTCAAATATACGCCCAGAGGATTTGCTGGCGAACGCCGGTGAAAATGTTGCAAAATCTGCAGAAGATTTGGATAATGCTATGGTTTCAGCTATTGAAAACGGATATTCGGTAAATGATGCAGTGAATATCAAACTGGCTCAGCATGCATATGCTGCCAATTGTAAAGTTTTTAATATGATTGCTGATATGCAGACATCGACATTTGAACTAACTGTTTAGTGTATTAAGAAAAACATTTCATTATAGAAGCGGAGTATGCATACAATTATTATAAGCAGTATGAGTAAAAATATTGCCTGCGGTGATTTCCAATCAAAATATTCATGCGTATGATAAACTCTGTTCTGGTATGTTTCAATAAAATGTACCAGATAAAGTACATTGAAGATGACCATATAGTATGGATTATAGTCTATGTCAGAATTATACATTTTAGAAGTATATTTTTGTATTATTCTGAGCACTCTATATGAAAGTGCAATGTATATCAAGCACTGTAACACTGATAAAAGCATTAAATATGCTGCATGTTTATAAAAGAAAAATAAATAAAAACCGCCGTTGATAGCAAGCAAAAGAACAAGCCAGTTAAGCTTTATTCCATCTTTTTTCCCTTCGGTAAGGTGGTTTATGGCATTCCCATTTATGAAAAACCATATTGTAGAAAAAAATCCAAAAGTTAAGAGGTCAATTGCTATAAAAGGGCCAAGTTCTTTAAATTTAATATTAGGAAGTTCAGGCTCTTTGAATAATGCATTGCAGTTTGGACATTTTATCGCATTTACTTCAATTAAATTTCCGCAAAACGGACAATTAATTTCTTCACTCATTACAACTCACTCTCTTTATGGACTAATTATATCATACTAAATATTTTTTGCACAGTGCCCGGCTATAGGACAAACTGAACAATTTGGTTTTATTGGCTTACAAACATTCTGTCCGTGTGTTACCATAAGAGTATTAATATCAATCCAATACTTAACAGGAAGTTTTTTTCTTAAGGCAAACTCCGTTTCTTCAGGAGTTTTCGTATTAACATATCCAAGGCGGTTAAAAATCCTGTGAACATGAACATCAACGCAAATTGCAGGTTTATTGAAACCTCTTGATAAAACAAGATTTGCAGTCTTTCTGCCTACACCTTTGAATTTGATTAAATCTTCAATCTCATCCGGAACTACGCCGCCTAATTCTTCATCAATCTGGCGCGAGAGTTCAATTATTTGCTTTGCCTTGTTTTCATAAAATCCAACAGGATAAATAGCTTTTGCTAAGTCGTCTGCCTTGACCGCCTTCATCTCGTGCGGAGTTTTGGCAAGCTCAAGCATTCTTAATGTTGCAGGATATGTTGTCCTGTCATTTGTCCTGAGGCTAAGAATGCAGGAAATCAATACCAGATATGGATCATTAAAGGTATCCATAAGGTCTACAAACTCGCTCCGTGTTTGTTTTGCGTCTTTTAAAATTTGTACTACTTTATCTATATTCATACTTTTAACTTACTGCCATTAATAATTCTCTAATTACTTTTGTTGCAACTGCTGTAGAAGCTCCGCTGGCATCATAATCCGGTGCAAGTTCAACAACATCAGCACCAATAATATTAAACTGTGATAAATATTTGAACCATCCTACCAGCTGGTTGAAATCAAGACCGCCGACATCCGGAGTTCCCGTACCAGGCATGATTGAAGTATCTAATACATCTAAGTCTACCGTAATAAATATATTTTTATCTTTAAATACATCCAGTTCTTTGTGTTCGTGAATTAACGTATTGTATTTTTTCATTAGTTCAAATTCTTCTTTCATACCGGAACGTATTCCGATTTGTTTAAGATTTTCAAATCCGATGATTTCAGCAGAATGTCTGATAACAGCGGAATGTGAGAGCGGCTCTCCTAAGTATTCTTCACGCAAATCAGTATGTGCATCAAAGTGAACAATGGCAAGGTTGTCAACGTATTTAGAAATTGCTTGAATTTCCGGCAGTGTAACAAGATGTTCGCCTCCTATGCCGAAAACCCGTTTGCCGTCTTTATAAATTTCTTCAACATTTTGACGTATAACATCAAGAGATTTTTTGGTATTACCCAGCGGGAATTCTAAATCACCGGCATCATGGAAATTACAGTCCTCAAGGTGTTTATCAAAGTAAGGAGAATATTCTTCCAACCCCCAGCTTGCAAGCCTGATTTGCTCGGGAGCAAATCTTGAACCGGGACGGTATGAAACAGTTCCGTCAAACGGCATACCAAGCATTATAATATCAGATGAAGCATAGTCCGGATTCTGCCCCATCCAGTTTCTATCCAAAAATGGTCCTGTTAACATCTTTTTCTCCTTTTTTGTTTTATTATAGCAAAAAATATTTTTACAAGTTTTCAAAAAAATATGAACATTTTACCATTAAATACATATAAATACCAAACTCCGGTATTTGGTGCAAAAAAATCTAAAAAGGAAGAAATCGGCCCGAAAAAACTTAACTTTACGCAGTCAGAAGAAGAATTTAATGAATTCTTAGTTAAGCTTCGCCGGCTTGAAAGTGATATAAGAGTTCAAAAACAAAATCTGAAACTTTTTTATTCAGCGCAAGATAGTTATGACTATCATGAGTTATTGAAACAAAGGCAGCTGGTTCTCGCTAAATTAAAACGTATTGCCAAAAAATACGATACAGATTATCTGGTTTTACAGCGTAATGTACTGGTGAAAAAAGAATACAATAGATATGCCCCTAAGATTATAAGAGCAAGTTCTGTAAAAGAATTGGCAGAACTAAAGGAGTTGATTTCTACTTCTTTTCTCTATAAAGCTGCTGAAAACTTATTGATGAATCTGATAGATAAAAAGAAATTTTAATATAAAAAACAGGATGTGTTAAGCACATCCTGTTTGATTTTGAATTTATGAAATGCCTATACTCTAGCGAGTTTAGCTTCACTTTCAAGCTGCAATGTTACTGTTGTAATATCACATACAGATGAAGGACCGAAGTATTGGATTGCACCAGGGAATAGGTATCTGTCATTCATAGCCCAGTCTTCTCTGTTTTCTTCCAATTTTTTGAAAACAGGCCCGTCAAGTTCAACTAATGCTTTTTTGATAACAGGTTTCATTTCACCGTGCCGTCTTTCCATGTTCATCATCATTGTAAGAGGAACACCGCCTGCAATCCAATCATTAGCAGGTTCTGTAAGGTTTCTTACTGAAGACAAATACCCTGTTAAGCCGAAGTTAATCAAAGCAAATGCATTGAAACCAAGTGAATAGCAATAGTCAGCATCAAAGTTAGAAGGGAATGCACATCTGCCTTCATAACCGAAGAAGTGTGATTGTGTTGAGAATTTACCAGAATACTTTCCTTCTTTCTTTAAGCCTGCTAATTTTTCTTCAATCATAGAAATTAAGAGTTTTTCAGTTTCAATTTTTGATACCTGAACGTTACCGTGAGGATCTCTATCCATTAATAATTGTGATTTAATAAGTGAAGGTAAAGATTTGAATACACTTGAATTTTCGCTTGATAGAGAATTTTCAATTATTGAAATCTTTTCAGCATCTGTACCATTTGAATATTTAGAATCCTTTTCAAGTGACGGCATAATATCATTTAAGTTTGCAATCATTGTTTTTAATTCTGGTACAAATTCAATTAAACCTTCAGGAATAACAGCAATACCAAAGTTTTTGCCGTTTTCAGAACGTCTTACGATAATATCTGTCATGTAATTGATGATAGAAGAAAGTGACATTTTCTTCTGTTCAACTTCTTCAGAAATCAAAGTAATGTTCGGCTGAGTTTGAAGAGCTGCTTCTAATGCAACGTGAGAAGCACTTCTGCCCATAATTTTAACGAAGTGCCAGTATTTTTTTGCAGAGTTTGCATCTCTTTCGATGTTTCCGATTAATTCCCCGTAAGTTTTAGTAGCTGTATCAAACCCGAAAGAGATTTCGATTTGTTCGTTCTTCAAGTCGCCGTCAATAGTTTTAGGGCATCCGATAACCTGAATGCCGGCATTATGTGCAACAAACCATTCAGCAAGAAGTGCAGCATTTGTGTTAGAATCATCGCCACCGATAATTACTACAGCAGAAATGTTAAGTTTTTTGCAAACTTCCCAGGCTGATTGGAACTGTTCTTCTGTTTCCAATTTAGTTCTGCCGGAACCGATGATATCAAAGCCGCCGGTGTTTCTATAATCGTTAATAAACTCATCATTGAATTCAACGTATTTGCCTTCAATAATACCGCTAGGGCCGCCTAAGAAACCGTAAAGATTATTTTTAGAGTTAGCTTGTTTTAAAGCATCATATAAACCGGCAATAACGTTATGTCCGCCAGGAGCTTGGCCCCCTGAAAGGATAACACCAACATTTCTAACTTCACTGGCTACAGATTCTGTAGAAGTTTGGAATGTTACGGTTGGTTTGCCGTAAGTGTTCTTGAATAAAGCTTTAATTTCTTCTTGATTTGCAACTGACTGAGTTGCAGAGCCTTCTTGAGAAATAAGATGATTAATACCATTTGCCAGTGAAGCAGGAAGCTTTGGCTGGTATTTTAATCTTTCGATTTGTAATGGTGATAAATTTGTCATAAAAAGTTTCCTTTCTTCTTTGATAAAATTATACATTAAAAACTAGTATCCGTTAAGTAGCAGCAAACTTGCCCAAATAACAATTACCCCGGACATTATACCTGTAATAGCGTAATGCCAGTCACCGTATTCGTGTGATAGTGGAAGAAGGGTATCAAAAGATATATAAATCATGATTCCGACAACTGCAGCCATGAAGAAGCCGACAAATACTTGCGGCAGAAACCAGTGCAGCAGTGCAAGTCCAATGAGAGCTCCAATAGGTTCTGTCATTCCGGTCCAGAAAGAGTACCATATAGCCATGCGTTTTTTGCCTGTTGCGTGATAAATAGGCAAAGCTACAGCAATACCTTCCGGAATATTATGCAGTGCAATAGCAAGCGCTACAGAAATTCCAATTGTAATATCCTGAGAAGAAACCAGAAATGTACCTAAACCTTCCGGAAAATTGTGTACAGCAATGGCGATTGCAGTGAGTAAACCTGCTCTTTTTATTCTATGTGTTTTTTTGCAGTTTTCGGATTTTTCATTCAATAAATCTTCTTCTACGTGATCAGGTATAAAAGTGTCGATAAGTTTTGATATTATGACTCCTGCAATAAATCCCCAGAACATAATCCAGTGATAACTTACGGGATAGTATGTTTTTAAAAGCCCTTCTGCAGTTGATAGTATTTCAGTAAACGATACAAAAATCATAACTCCAGCTGAAAAACCAAGTCCTAGCGAAAGGATTTTTAAATTATTTTTATTAACAAGAAAAGTTATAACCCCGCCAATTACAGTTGCAAATCCGGCAAGTACAGTCATTAATAGAGGTAATTTCCAATTTTCAAGCATAATATGCTCCTTATTTAAATCAATTTTAGCATAAAAAAAAGAAAAAGCCTCAAAAGAGGCTTGGAATTAAGAATAGCTGGAAGTATGAAAAAGATTTAATGATTATATTAAACCAAATTGACAATATAATAACTATTACCTGTGTGTTTATAATCGATATTCTCCACCGGGGTAAATTTTTTGAAAAATATGCTTGCAATTTTTTTTTTAGCAGGTTATATTATAAACACAGCTTGATACGGGAGCGTAGCTCAGTCTGGTTAGAGCGCATGCCTGTCACGCATGAGGTCGCGAGTTCGAGCCTCGTCGTTCCCGCCATTAAAAAACACTTCCTGAGAAGTGTTTTTTTGTGTGTTGTTAAAAATAATCTATACAAAACTATAAAATTTTCTTTAAATAAATCATATCTATGAGTTGCTTCCCATTTTCATAGATTGGATGCGAGTAATTATCAATAAAAAAATTTTTTAGTCGATGGATTTCTTGAAAACCACGTTTTTTATAAAATTTTAGTGTCTTGTTATTCTCGCCGGTTCCAAGAATCAGGTATTTAAACTCCGTTTTATATTTATTACACACAAAATCAATCAATGTTGATGCATACCCTCTATTTTGGTATTCTGGATAAGTTGAAAGATTTTTTATTTCGGCCGTTTCATTATCTACCTTTATAATCGCACACACTGAAGTTAATGTACTATTCACATATAAAGCAAAAATAGTTGACTGGTTTATATATTTATTAATCATATTTTCATCTTCATCCCCGATTAATAAAATATCCATAAAATCAGCTTTATTTTTGATTATTTCTTTAATTTGCATAGATTAAATATACCATAATACAAAGCTGCCTGCAAAATCTTTTATGAAAGCTGTTTTAGCGGCATTATAAAATTCATTGCAATAATTTTTTATCTCATTTATCATATATACTTATGGCAACAAATTTTGAGTTTTTAAAAAAAATAGATAAAAATTTATACACGATAATTAACGAAGCAGAGATGCTGTACAGAGATGAATATTTCGAACAATGTATGGTTCAGACAAGGCGTTTCGGTGAACATATATGCAGGAATGTTCTTGGCAGCAGGTGCAGGACAGAACGAACTTTTGACGACATGCTTGCTACGCTTAAAGATAACGTGACAGGTGAGGAGCAGGAAAAGGAATTTATAGACGATCTTTATTTTTTAAAGAAACATGGTAATAATTCTGCTCATTCTGTTAAAGTACATAAAGATGGTATTGAGGCACTAGAATGCTTGCAGAGAGCTTTTGAGGTTGCAATTAATTATTGTGTATATTCTAACGGTGCTGGTTCCAGGCTTTTGAAACTTAGATATGATACAGAACTTCTGGTAACAGGTGTAAAATCTAAAAAATCCCTTTCAGACAGATACCTTGAAGAAAAGTCAAAATCTAAGCCAAAAAGTGAACACAAGCAAAAATTTCAATCGTACAAAATGGCTACAAAGAAAGATAAAAGCGGAGTATCATTATTCTGGAAATTTGTCGGGGTTTGTTCTTTTATTTCTGCAGTAATGCTTTTATTGATGGCGTTGATTTCGTAGAGCCTGTCTTTCAATGTATATTAATTCTTTAAGTCTTTGATTTGTATACTTTAGTTTAGCTTTAAATTTGCAGTTTGTATTCAAAAATAACTTTAGAATAAGTGCGTCGAGGAATTTGTAATCTTTCATCAAACATTTAATTTCTTCTTTGTACGCATTGATTTCTGTTTGAAGTGCATTTCGTATATTTTGCAGTCCGTCTATTAAAACATCATTCGGAATATGTTTGAAGATTAGAGCTGCGTTGTTTTTTAAATTTTTCATTTTTACTGGTTTACTTAAATCCGTAAGAAAGAGTTCGTGTAACTTTTCGTAATCTTCTTTAGATTGTTCATGGTTGATAGATTTTCCGCATCTTATCAAACTATATTTTGGATTATACAAGTGGTCAAAAAAATGCCTTGCTTCGTGGAGAGCAGTATACTTGTTCCGAATATTATTTTTTGTACCATCAAGCGGCAAGAGAAATTTATATCCGGTATGATTTAGATTTAGCTCTCCATTTTCTCCTGGAACAACTTTTATGGAGCATCCATGGCTTCCTGCAAATTTTTGATTTTCTTCGTTTAGAATTACGTAATTAATTTTATTTGGATAGAGCTGTTTATCTAATGTTTCGCGTAAAATATCAACAGAACAGTATTTACCATTCCAATAATGATTAATTTCTTTATAAAAGTTTTTGAACTGTTTTTCAGCCATAATTTTCCGGCTTTTTACAGAACCCTTCACTATGCTGAAAGGCAGACGGGCTTCAGGTAGAAATTTTTCATGTAATACGATTTGCATTTATAAAGATTTTCTGATAATAGTTTCAATTTGTTTTGAGGCCGTTCCGTCACCGTATGGATTTTGGGCTTTGAGTCTTGTTTCTGCTTTAGAAGATGTGAGAATTTTTTCACTTTCTTTAAGAATTTTGTCATAATCTGCGCCTACAAGCTTTGACACTCCAGCCTCAATTCCTTCTTTTCTTTCGGTTTCGTATCTCATAACAAGAGTAGGGCAGGCAAAAGACGGAGCTTCTTCCTGTATTCCTCCGGAATCAGTGAGTATTAACTTTGCATGCTTTTGCAAATATACAAGGTTTGGATAATCTAATGGCGGAAGCAGATGAATGTTAGCAAATGCTTCTAATCTATCATATATTTTATTTCTGACATTCGGATTTGGATGAACCGGAATTACAAAAGTATGGTCAGTATATTTTTTTGCCAGAAAAGATATTGCATCAATAATTCTGTCAATTCTTTCTCCATGGTTTTCGCGTCTGTGTGCTGTAATTAAGACTAATTTGTCATCAATCTGTATATTTTTATCTTCGAAGAAATTTTTTGAATTTTCGATTACGTCTTTTGACAGGCAGAAAAGTGCGTCAATTACAGTGTTTCCGACAATGTGAATTTTATTGGTATCAATACCTTCTTTTAACAAAGCCTCTTTATTTACTCCCGTTGGTGCAAAATGAAGTTCTGCAACTCTTGATGTCATCTGGCGCATAACTTCTTCGGGGAATGGCTCATAAATATCATAGGAACGAAGCCCCGCTTCTACATGATAAACAGGAATTTTATGGTAAAAGCTGGTAAGAGCTCCGCACAGTACAGTCATTGTATCGCCTTGAACAATTGTTGCGTCAATTTTATTTTCAGAAAAAACTTTATCAAGGCTTGTCAAAATTCTAGCCTGAACGGACGAGAGCGACTGATTTTCTCTCATACAATCAAGGTTAATATCAGCTTTAAGACCGAAATATGCAAGAGTCTGGTTTGATAACTCTTTTTGCTGTTCAGTGTTGCATATAATAACATTGTAATCCTCTGGATACTTTTTTAGTTCAAGTATCACAGGTGCAAGCTTAATAATTTCCGGACGGGTTCCAAAGATAAAAATAATATTTTTCATATATTTAATTATACAATAAAAGATTTTTTTGTTATAATAAAGTTGAAGGAGAGTTAGTCTATGCGTCAGCGACCAAAAGAACAGGATAAATTAGAACGCCGTCACAATTTTCTTCCTGTTGAAGAAAATCTAACGGCTGAACAGGTTAAAGAAGAAGCTTCAAGATGTTTGAGCTGTAAAAATCCACGTTGCGTAAAAGGATGTCCTGTAAACATTAATATTCCGGAATTTATTAAAGCCTTAAAAGAAGATAATCTGGAGGCAGCCGGAGATATTATCAGAGAAACAAGTATGCTTCCGTCTGTATGCGGCAGGGTTTGCCCTCAGGAAAGACAGTGCGAAGGAAACTGTATTCTTGGTATAAAAGGTGAAGCTGTTGCAATTGGTGCTCTCGAAAGATACGTGGGTGATAATACTTCTGCAAAAAATGTAGAGATTGTCCCTACGGGTAAAAAAGTTGCAATCGTAGGTTCCGGATGTGCAGGTATAACAGCAGCATCAGACTTACGTAAAGCCGGCCACGAGGTTACAATATTTGAAGCTCTGCATGAGTTCGGCGGGGTTCTTAGATATGGAATTCCTCCATTCAGGCTTCCAAGAACAGTTCTTGATAGAGAAATTAAAAATTTGAAAGATATGGGAGTTAAATTTGAGAAAAATGTTATTGTCGGAAAATCAATAACATTAAAACAGCTAAAAGAAGACGGCTATGATGCAATATTTATCTGCTCCGGTGCCGGGCTTCCTAAGATGATGAATATACCGGGTGAGAACCTTAATGGTGTTTATTCTGCAAATGAATTTTTGACAAGAGTTAATCTTATGGGGGCAGACGGTAAAGATGCTGTAACGCCTCTAAGAGTTGGTAAAGCTGCTGCTGTAATCGGAGGCGGAAATGTAGCAATGGATGCCGCAAGAACTGCTGTAAGAGTAGGTTTTGAGAAAGTTTATATTGTTTATAGAAGAACAGAGGCTGAACTTCCTGCGCGTCTTGAGGAAATTAGACATGCAAAAGAAGAAGGTGTTATTTTCCAATTCCTTCACGCTCCTGTTGAAATATATAATAAAGACGGTTATGCTGCCGGCATGAAATTTGAAATAATGGAACTTGGTGAACCAGATGAGTCCGGCAGAAGAAAACCTGTAGGTACAGGACGATATACTGATTTAGATGTTGACTCTGTTATCGTTGCACTTGGAACGGGGCCTAATCCTATTATCCAAAAATCTGCACACTTAGACGGGCTTGATTTTGAAGTTGATTCAAAAGGTTATTTTACCGTTAATCCTGAAACTCGCGAAACATCAATTCCTGCAATTTTTGCTGGAGGCGACGTTGCGCCTGTTGGAACTTCAAATGCGATTAATGCAATGGGTGCAGGTAAGAAAGCTGCTAAAGCAATTAATGAATATTTAAGGCAATAACTTAAAAAAAAGACTTCTTATACAGAAGTCTTTTTTTTATTTGTTACACTTTGTTTTACCGCTCCATGATAAGTCTTTACATTTTAAATATTCTTTGTTCTCATTTTCAATGACCCATTTAGTACAGTGTAAACCAGCCACCATACAGTGCTGGTGTAAACAGGTATCAGTGGCAGCTCCGTGCGGGAAAATACCATCTTCAGTTAAGTCAAACGCAAATAAATCATCGCCCATCATATTTTTACCTTTATTCGGCCCGTTAATATCAACAAAAACCAATCCGCACATTGGTCTTAAATCTGAATCTTCTTGAATTTTTGAACAATCATGTGAATATGCATGGAATGCCATGGACATACCATCGTTTGTAATAATTTTATAACGATGCGGTGCTGTATTTATATTATCTTCCCATTCTGTGCCGTTTATGTATAAATATTTTTCTGCGAAGCATCCGCTTTTTCCCTGACAATCTTTCTTTTTCTTTATATAAGCTCCAAAGGCATTATACATATTTTTGGAGCCTTCATAATCTTCTTCTGTTGCGTCATCAGATACATCACAGAGCTCCCACTCCAGCGGGCTTCCGTGCATTGATGTGCCCTGCTCATATGCGTCATTCAAAGTGATATATGCTTTTCTTAACCTTAAAACCGTTTCCATTTCTTGATGCTTGCTGTTTAAGCCGGGAAGTGTAATAGCAGCAATTATGCAGATGATTGATAACATCGAGAGTGTCTCTGCAAGTGTAAACCCTTTTTTCATATCTGTTTTTCCTTTCGTATTAAGAAATATAAATTTTAGCTCATATTATCATGCGAAACATAAATAGTCAATTAAATGTCTTACGAAATATAACAAATTATATTGTAATCAAATAGAATTATAAATATGGACTTAAAAACAGCAAAAAAAGAGTTTGGGTTAAGGGTTAAATCGTATAGAAACAGCCGGAATTTAACTCAGGAACAGTTTTGTTCATTAACCGACCTGGAACAGGCTAATTTATCAAATATAGAAAATGGAAAGACTTATCCAGGTTTCATGACAATATGTACAATGATAGAAAAAGGCGGTATAGAGCCGGATTTTTTGTTTAGATTTTTGAGTTCAAATAGTGTAAAATACGATACCATTGATTACGAAATTATGAATATATTAGTTACTTTATCAGAACCTGCCAAAAAAAATATAAAAAATATTTTAGAAATGATAAATAAAAATTATTCATAAAAAATTTCATTCAAATATACGAGATATTTCTTTACAAAAAACATTTTTTATGCTAATCTTTTTGTGTATAAGAGTGCTTAACGGGTAAAGAGAATAAAATTAATTTATCCTGTATAAAAGAAAATGAGGGCTTTTTAATGCTTATAGAAAAATATTTGGAAGTTGTTGTAAAACAGAGAGGATCTGACTTACACATTTCTGCAGGTTTACCTCCGGTTGTGCGTATAGACGGCAACCTTCAGAGAATGGATGTTCCGGCTCTTAAACCGGAAGAAGTAGAATTGCTTTTGTTCCCTATGCTTAACAAAGAGCAAAGACGTAAACTAGAGCAAGACTGGGAACTTGACTTCTCATACGGTATTCAAGGGTTAAGCCGTTTCAGGGTTAATATTTACAAAGACAGAGGCAATTATGCGGCTGCATTTCGTGTAATTGCATCAAAAGTACCTTCTTTTAAAGAATTAGGTTTATCAGATACAGTTAGAAAAATCGCTGAAAAACCACGCGGTTTGGTTCTTGTTACAGGACCTACCGGTTCAGGTAAATCAACAACGCTTGCAGCGATGATTAATTATATTAACGAAACACGTTCAGAACATATTTTGACAATTGAAGACCCTATCGAATTTATTCACCCGTCAAAACGTTCTATCATTCACCAGAGAGAACTGGGGCAAGATACAAGAAGTTTTGCTAACGCTCTTAAGTCAGCACTTCGTGAAGACCCTGATATCATTCTGGTAGGTGAAATGCGTGACCTGGATACGATTAGATTAGCTCTAACCGCAGCAGAAACAGGTCACTTGGTATTTGGTACATTGCACACGTCTTCTGCTTCTCAAACAATTGACCGTATTATAGACGTATTCCCTGAAGGTCAGCAGCAGCAGGTACGTGTACAGCTTTCTAACTCATTAGTAGCTGTATTCTCACAAACTCTATTACCTCTTCTGCAGGCAGATGGTACTAAGAGCGGTCGTGTTATGGCTCAGGAAGTTATGCTTGTTATTCCTGCTATTGCAAACCTTATTCGTGAAGCAAAAGCAGCTCAAATTTATTCAACAATGCAGACAAACTCCGGTTTCGGTATGCAGACTCTGGAAATGTCCCTCAGAGATTTGTATATGAGAAAGAAAATTACTCTGGAAGATGCGCTCGCTCGTTCAAGCCGGCCGGAAGAATTCAAAAGAGGATTACAAAACAGTTAAAAAAACGGGCACGGCCCGTTTTTTTATGTTAAAATCATATTATTATGATTACAACAGAGAATTTAACAGTCCGCTTCGGAAAAGAAGCATTATTTGAAAACGTAAATATAAAATTTGCTCCGGGTAATTGTTATGGGCTTATTGGAGCAAACGGTGCAGGTAAAAGTACATTTTTAAAGGTCCTGTCAGGTGATTTAGAACCGACAAGCGGCTCTGTACATATTAAAAAAGGGCAAAGAATTGCGGTATTGAAGCAAAACCATTTTGAGTTTGACGATTATACTGCAATTGATACTGTTATAATGGGGCATAAGCATCTTTATGATGTAATGAAAGAGAAAGATGCCCTTTATATGAAGCCTGATTTCAATGATGAGGATGGTATTCGTGTAGCGCACCTTGAAACAGAGTTTGCAGAGATGGACGGCTGGCAGGCAGAGCCTAATGCTTCGTCTTTATTAAATGACCTCGGGATTCCGCAGGAACTTCATTATTCTTTGATGAAGGATTTATCAGGCAGTGAAAAGGTAAGAGTGCTTCTTGCACAGGCTCTATTTGGAACTCCTGATATTCTGCTTCTGGACGAACCGACAAACCACCTCGATTTGGCAACAATAACGTGGCTTGAGGATTTTTTGATTGATTTCCCAAATACTGTAATTGTTGTTTCGCACGATAGAAAATTTTTAGATAGAATTTGTACACATATTGCTGATATTGATTTTAGAAATATTCAGCTTTATACCGGAAACTATTCTTTCTGGACTCAGGCAAGTGCATTAATTATGAAGCAGAAAGAAGAGCGCAATAAGAAATTAGAAGAAAAAGCAGAAGAGTTTAGAAAGTTCATTGCAAGATTTAGCGCAAACGCGTCTAAGGCAAAACAGGCAACTTCTAGAAAGAACATGCTTGAAAAATTAACGCTGGAAGATATTAAACCTTCAACAAGAAAATATCCGAGCATTAATTTTAAATTCTCAAAAATACCTGGAAAAGATGTGCTTACTGTTACAGGACTGAAAAAAGAGGTGAATGGCGAGCGCTTAATTAAGGCTCTTTCGTTTGATGTAAGGCAAGGTGAAAAGATTGCTTTTATTTCTCAAAACCAGCTTGCTGTAACTACGCTTTTTGAAATTTTAGAAGGCAAAATAGAACCTGATGAAGGTTCTGTAAACTGGGGTGTAACTGCGACACATTCTTATTGTCCAAAAGATAATAATGACTTCTTTAAAACAGATAAAAATCTTATTCAGTGGCTTGCACAGTATTCAGAAGAACAGCATGTAAGTTTCTTAAGAGGTTATCTGGGTAGAATGCTTTTCTCGGGCGAAGATGCAGAGAAGGCGGTAAATGTATTATCAGGAGGGGAAAAAGTTCGGTGCATGTTTGCAAAAACTATGATTGAGGAAGCGAACGTACTCTTGTTTGATGAGCCTACGAACCATCTCGATTTGGAGGCAATTACATCATTGAATAATGCATTAATTGATTATACCGGAACTGTTCTATTTACTTCTCAGGATTACCAGTTCATAAACACTGTTGCAACAAGAATAATTGAAATCACGCCAAACGGTTATTTAAATTATCAGATGAACTATGAAGATTACCTGAAAAATCCAGATGTCCGCAAAAAACGCGAGCAGCTCATGAGCATGTCTGTAAAATAATAACTATAGGTTTTTACGGTTAAAATTGTTGATTTTTGCAAGTGTTTGTAATACGCTTATTTTGTATAGAGAAAACGCTTTAAAAAAGGAGGAAGCTAATCTATGGAAACATATGGAATTGAAAAATTTGGTATTATTGGACCAAAAGCAGTTTATCGCAATTTGACTCCTGCTCAATTGACAGAAGCTGCATTACGTTTAGGTGAAGGTTCTTTAAGCAACACCGGTGCTTTAGTTGTAACAACAGGCAAATATACCGGCCGTTCACCTAAGGATAAATTTATTGTTGATACAGAATCTATCCACAACGAAATCGCATGGGGTAAGGTAAACCGCCCAATCAGCAGAGAAAAATTTAATGCTATCAAGGGCAAAATCGCTGCATACTTACAAAACAGAGAAATTTTCATTTTTGATGGTTTTGCAGGTGCAGACAAAACTTATACTCAAAAATTCAGAGTAATTAATGAATTAGCAAGCCAGAACTTGTTCATTCACCAGTTATTAATCAGACCAACTGCTGAAGAATTATCCAGCTACGGTGAACCTGATTACACAATCCTTTGCGCTCCTGGTTTCAAATGTGATCCGGAAGTTGATGGTGTAAACTCAGAAGCTTGCATTGCAATTGATTATGAAGCTCATGAAATCATTATCTGTGGTTCTAGATATGCTGGTGAAATCAAAAAATCTGTATTCGCAACTATGAACTATGTAATGACTAAGAAAAATGTTCTTCCTATGCACTGTTCTGCAAATATGGACCCAGCTACAGGAGAAACAGCTGTATTCTTCGGTCTTTCAGGAACAGGTAAAACTACATTATCAGCAGATCCTAACCGTAAGTTAATCGGTGATGACGAACACGGCTGGTCACCTGATGGCGTATTTAACTTTGAAGGCGGATGCTATGCAAAATGTATCAACCTTTCTGCTGAACATGAACCTGAAATTTTTAACGCTATTAGATTTGGTTCATTAGTAGAAAACGTTGTTATGGATCCAGAAACAAGAGAATTTGATTTCAATGATGGTTCATTGACAGAAAATACTCGTGTTGGTTATCCTATTAACTACATAGACAATGCTCAAATCCCTTCTAAGGGCGGTATTCCAAAAGTTGTTGTATTCTTAACAGCTGACGCATTTGGTGTATTACCTCCAATCTCAAGACTTGATAAGAATGCTGCAATGTACCACTTTGTAACCGGTTTCACATCTAAATTAGCAGGTACTGAAAGAGGCGTTACTGAACCGCAGCCAACATTCTCTACATTATTCGGCGAACCGTTCATGCCAATGGATGCATCAGTTTATGCTCAAATGTTAGGTGAAAAACTTGAAAAATATGGTACTAAAGTATACTTAGTTAACACAGGCTGGGCTGGCGGTTCTGCTGCTTCTGGTGCTAAACGTATGAAATTAGCATATACCCGTGCTATGGTAACAGCTGCGTTAAACGGATCATTCGATAATGTTGAATTCAAACATCATGATGTATTCAATGTTGATTATCCTACATCTTGTCCGAATGTTCCGGATGAAATGCTTGATGCTCGCGGTATGTGGGCTGATAAAGCTGCTTATGATGCAGCTGCTAACAAGCTTGCTCAAATGTTTGCTGATAACTTCTCAAGCAAATATCCTAATATGCCTGCTGAAATCGTTAATGCAGGTCCTAGAGCAACTGCTAACGTGTAAGTTATTTGATATAACTAATATGAACGAAATCCCTGTGTTCTCACAGGGATTTCGTTTTATTCAAGACCAAATTGCTTCATGCTGTTTTTAATTTTTTCTCCGGTATTTTCGGCCTTACTTTCGTTTTGGGTCTTTTCAAGATCTTTTTTCGTTTCTTCTTGAGTTTTTTGCAAGTCTTCTGCAACATCTACGGCAGTGTAAAAATCAACAACTTTTTGATACAGTTTAGGGGCGGCAGATTTAATCCTTGCTAGAAATTTACTTCTTTCCTGACCGGTCAATTCTCCGTCGGGCTTTTTTTCACCCTTTGCATTTTCGGTATCACACTCATTAAAAATAGTGTTAAGTTTCGAACTTTCTTCCGAGCTGATTTTTATACCTTGATCATTAAAAAATCTGTTAAGTCCGCTCATGTTCATTTTTAAATCGCTGTAATCTGGTATTGGCATAATATTTTCTCCTTAATACATACAACCATCATGTATAACGGCATTTTTAGAGAAAACTTTAGGAAAAGTTAAGAAATTGTTACAAAATGTCCAGCGGGTCAACATCGATTGCGAGGCGAATGTCTTTTGGAATAGCTATTTTACTCAAGAATTTTGACACAAAATCATGGCCTTTTTGGGATAATTTATTTTTGATTAAAATTTGGAAACGGTAAAAACCGTTAAGTTTTTCTATGACGCATGGCGTTGGCCCGAGGGTTTCCAGATATTCTGTAAATCCGAACTTATCAGTCATAGTATTTAATCTTAGAGCAATTTCCATTGCAGATTTTTCCGCTCTGAAATTATTCTGTGAGGATAATATAAGGCGTATAATCTGACTGAACGGAGGGTAATCAAATTCCTGTCGCGCTTTAATCTCTGTTTCAAAGAATTTTTCGTAATTTTGTGATTTTGCAGTCTGGAATGCGTAATAATCAGGATTATAGGTTTGGAATAAAACTTTGCCTTTAAACTCCCCTCTTCCTGCGCGTCCTGCAACCTGTGTGAGGAGCTGAAAACCTCTTTCTGAGGCTCTAAAATCAGGTATGTTAAAGCCGGAATCGGCGCTTAAGACGCCTACAAGCGTTACATTCGGGTTGTCGAGCCCTTTAGCTATCATCTGGGTACCGACAAGGATATCAATTTCTTTGTTTTGAAATTTATTTAAAAGCTCAATGTGTGCGTTTTTTCTTGTTAGAATATCGCTGTCAATTCTCTCTACACGTGCATCTGGATATAATTCGTTTATTAAAAGTTCTATTTTCTGGGTTCCTACTCCGGAAGTCGAAAGAGCGTCGCTGCCGCATTGAGGGCAGAAATCAGGAAAAGACATTTCTCTGTTACAGTAGTGGCATTTAAGTTTTTTTATGCTTGTGTGCCAGATCATAGGTATAGAACAGTCAGGGCATTCAATTACAGTACCGCAGGCTTTGCACTGGGTGTATGTCGAGTATCCCCGGCGGTTCATTAGCAAAATAACCTGCTGTCCGCGCTCGAGTGTTTCTGTAATCTCAGTCTGCAAAGGTTTTGAGATAATTCCGCGATAAGATGCCTTGCCGTATTCCTGCATATTGATTACCTGCGGAAGCGCAAGAGGTGAATTGTTAAATCTTTTGCGCATTTCAAACAGGTTATTATTATTGCTTGCGTAATAATACGTAGAAATATCAGGTGTTGCTGAACCTAATAGCAAAGGCGCTTGATGGAATTGGGCTAGGCGCCGCGCTACGACGCGCGC
>UNSK01000034.1 GCA_900552525.1 Candidatus Gastranaerophilales bacterium
GGCACAAAAGTGTAAAAACTTTAATAATTCTTTAAAATTGTTACATTTCGTAATAAAAAAAACGTCCTTAACATATAAGGACGTTTTTTTTTATTACTATTAAAGTTTAAACTAATTCAACTGTATATTGAGCATTTCTTTCAGCTATTTCAACAAGACTTCTAGAAACAGCAAGCATAGAAATTTCAGAATCAAGTTTATTTACGCAAGAGCCGCATCCAATTGCAGATGCTCCAGCAGCAAATGCAAGCGAAGCTGTTGTAGGGTTGATGCCTGTAGCTGTCATAATAGGAAGTTCAATATTTCTTGAAAGTTCAATTGTATTAGAAATAGTAAGTTCAGCTCTTTCTATTAAACCTCTTACACCATTAGAAGGAGTTTCATTAGAGAAGTGGCCTTCTGTTTGTATAAGGTCAATGTTCAGTGCTTCAAGTTCTCTTGCTAATTCAATTTGTTCGGCAATTTCAAGTTCACCAGGAATTGTAACGCAGAAGAATACATCATTTCCAATTAATTCTTTAGTTTCTTTTGCTAGTTCAAGAACTTGAGATGCAGTGAATGTTTGTCCTTTTTTATAAAGAGCATCAAAGTTTCCAAGTTCAACTGCATCAGCACCAAGAATAACTGCATGTGCCAATTCTTGCGGAACTACTGATGATACAAACAACGGTAAATCTGTCATTTGTCTTACCATTGCCATAATATCTGTATCAGCACAAATATCGATTGCACTTGCGCCTGAATTAGATGCTGCCATAACAACTTTTTTTACGTTTTCTACATCAAAATTATCAATACCTGCAATGATTTTTACAGCTCTTTTTTCACTTAAAGCTCTTTTAAAACTTTCAATTCTTGACATAAATATTCTCCTTCTGTGTCGATTGTGATAAACATCTCGTTTATTATACATTAAAATTTGAATACTGGCAATATATAGACATCGGGGTTTTAATCAGACAATTGTATGTAGTTAGATTATTTGTAAATATCTTAAGAGAATCGGGAGATGTGTATGTTATATAAAAAGCTTCTGTTATTATTTATATTTACTCTGGTATCGCTGCCAGTTTTTTCTTTTAGTAAGATAAGCAAAAATCCTGTAGCCATTTATGAAGAAATCAATCCGGCAATAGTTTCAGTAGATTCACAACTATCAGATGGATTGTCATGCGGAACCGGCTGCATTATTGATAAAAGCGGAGTAATATTAACCAGCGCTCATGTTGTTGATGTAGGTAACGCTGTTGTTGTCACAACAAATAATGGGCAAAACTATACGGCAAAAGTTCTTAAACGTCTTGGTGATAATAAGGATATTGCACTTTTAAAAATTGATGCCAAAAGAAATTTTAAAACAGTTAAACTAGGTAATTCAGAGAAGGTCAAAGTCGGAGAAAAAGTGCTTGCTATCGGGAATCCATTCGGCTTCAGCGGTACTCTGACACAGGGAATTGTTTCCAGAATTGATTATGCGAAGAATCGTATACAGACTGATGCTGCCATTAACCCCGGCTCCTCAGGAGGGCCTCTTTTAAATGAAAGAGGTGAAATTATTGGTATAAATCAGGCTATTTATAATCCTGATAACAATATATCTAATATTGGAATCGGGTTTGCAACCCCTATTAATCTTGTAAAAGAGTATTTGAATGCTAAAGATAACGGCTGATTTGTTTACAATTTATCAGAAAGCATTATATAATAATATTGATGAAAAAATTTATTGTCATTTTGTTATTAATGTTATTTAGCTTTTCTTCTGCTGCAGAAGTTGCACTAAGGGATTATGATGAATTTGATATTCCTGCAGGTACTCATTTGCCTGTTATATCCCTGCAGGAGTTCTCTACAGCATATTGTGAAGAAGGTGATAAAGTTTATTTTGAAACAACTCTGGATATTTATTTGTATAACAAAGATGTAATTCCGGCTGGTACAAAACTTGCAGGCTACATTGATAAAAAAAATGAGCCAATAATCGGTACAAATGCTGCAATGCGTGTTTTTATTAATAAAATGTACCTTCCTGACGGATATGAAATTCCAATCAAGGCGTATATATATACTTCTAATAATAATATTATCGGAGGCGGTTTAACTCCTCCTGCAAAATATATAAAAATGCCTCATTATCAACGTTGGGCAATGTTCAGAGCTATGGGAACACTGCAATGCGTTCCGGGGGCTGAGAGGAAAATGGGTGAACATGTAACAATATCATCAGGAGCTGACTTAATAGTTGTTTTGACAGAGCCTATTCACATGACACACACATTAATAAATTGACAAATATCTCATTGATAATAAAATGTAATAAGGGGAGGGTTTTATAATGAATAATAAATTGATTGCAATGCTCATGCTCGCATCTCTGTGTTCATTCAATACAGTTTATGCTGCTTCTAACTATTCTTTTCAGCAAACTCAGACACAGCCTGTTTATAACAGTCAGTATGTACAGCAGCCAATGCAGTACAGTTCAAGTCAGCCTTTGCATGGTAATGTAGTTATGGTCCCGGCAGGAACAGCCCTTCCGGCAATGCTAACAGCGCCTCTGTCATCGGCGAATGCTTCACCGGGGCAAACTGTGACAATGGCGCTAAACTCTGATTTTTATTATAATAACAAGCTTATTGCACCTGCGGGAAGTACTATTTCCGGTACTGTAATTGAGGCTTCAAAAGCTAAAAGAGGCAGTATGAATGGAAAACTAAGTATAAGATTTACACAGATTTTCACTCCATACGGAACTCAAATTCCTATATCAGCTGTCATAAAGACAGACGATAATACAGGGGTATTGATAGGCGGAACCAAACTTGATGTTACAAAAGAGTATGCAAAAGACGTAGCAGCCGGTTCAGCAGTAGGAGCATTATCTGGATTGGTATTTGGTGCTCTTGCAGGGGGCGATCTTGGCAGAGGTACTGCGCTGGGAACTGCCGTCGGCGCAGGCGGAGGTTTAGTGAAATCAGCATGGGATAAAGGTAATGAAGTCGAAATTCCTGCTAATTCATGCATTGATTTGATGTTAACACAGCCAATTACAGTTTCAACTTCAAGCTATAGTTATGAAAATTAGTAAGTAGGTTAATTTAATTTATATTAGAACTTATTATTCTAAAAGGGTAATATAAGAGAGAAAAGTAAAGTGTCATTAATTAATAATAAAAGTTTTATACTAGACGATGAAGAGGACAAGGATATTGAAGAGTATGTATTACCTTCAATAGTAACAAGCAAACCAGAAGTAATTCCTATAAAAAAATCACTTGCGATTTCTTCTGCATTGCATCCTGCAGCGGTATTGCTAATATGGCTAATTACTGTGGCGCTGGCATTAATGGGGATAAATTTAAGTCTTTTCAAAAAGCCGCAAGCTCAATTAAAGAAAGATATAGAGTTTGTTCTTGTTGATAAAGAAGCCAAACCCAGAGATCCTAATACCCGGAATCGTGCTGATATGAATTCTCGCAGCGGCGGTATTAATGATCCGAAAAGAAAGGTTTCAATGCCTTCTCCAGCTCCGAGTAAACCTGCAAAACCTTCTGCAGCTGCTAAAAGTGCTAATAAAATAATAAAACAACAGCAAAAGCAAATTGCACAGCAGGCTAAAGCTCCTGCTAAAAAGCCTGCTCAACAGACACCAGCACCAAAGAAATCAACACAGCAGCAAGCAGCTCAAAATAAACCATCTCCAGCAAAACCGGCTCCGCCGACAGCAAGACCGTCATCAAGGCCGATATCTGCTCCGGCGCCGACGCCGAAACCATCATCTAGCTTTACTGTTCCTGCACCTAAAGGTGCATCGGTTGGTAAAACCCTTTCTACTGGTCCTGTAGGTGGAACATCAGCACCTGCTGGTTCAAAATCTGGAGCAGCTTCTTCAGGAGGCGGCTCAAAAGGTAGTTCATATGCGCCAAGACCTTCGCTTTCTCCTTCTGCAAGCGGCGGAAGCGGACAATTGGCAAGAGGTTCTAATGGCTCCGGTAATGTTGGTAACCCTGGTGGAGGCGGAGGAGCTCCTGGTATTGATGCTCTTAGAGAACCTGACTTTGGACCTTATATGAGAGAATTACAGAGAAGAATTAAACTAAATTGGGATCCTCCAAAAGGTAATGAAAGTAAACGTGTTGTTCTATTATTTAAGATTGCACGTGACGGTAGATTGTTGTCTTGTAAAGTTCAAAAATCATCAGGTATGCCGTCAGCCGATCAGGCCGCTTTAAAAGCAGTTGAGCTTACTGCTCCGTTCAGACCGTTGCCGGGTGATTTCAAAGGACAAAGTATTGATATACAATTTACATTTGATTATAACGTATTCAATGCATCAAGATATTAAATAGAGAAAAGAGGATAAAATTATGGAACTATTACTACATTCAATTCAGTTAGATTGGCCGGTATTACTGCCGATACTTGTATGTTCAATCTTAACATTGACAGTCGCAATTGACAGGGCAGCTTTTTACAATGCTAATAAAAGAAACGTAATTGAATTTATTCCAAAATTACAGAAAGAATTAGCAAAAAACAATCTTATGGGTGCTCAAAATCTTGCGGTACAGTGCGGTGGTATTATTGGGGAAGTTACAGAAGAGGGTGTTAGAATTCTTTCAGAACAGAAAAAAGGGTTTTCTAGATCTTTTGATATTGCATCTGCACTGGCAACAAGAAAATTAGAACATAGATTGACTATTTTAGGTACAATCGGCGGTGTAGCTCCTTTCTTAGGGTTATTCGGTACAGTTGTAAGAATCTTGTATACATTCCAGGATTTGGCATCTCAAGGGAACCAATCTGCAGCTGTTGCAATGGGGATTGGGTCTGCATTGATTGCTACTGCCTTCGGTCTTGGTGTTGCAATTGTTGCTGTTGTTTGTTATAACACTTTCCAATCTACTGTGAGAAGATTTGAGGATGATTTCCAGCTAATTAAGCTATTGTTCTTAAGCTTTGTTGACTCTGAAGAAGAATCAGGCATCAAATCTCAATCAAGCGTAGCTCTGGGATAATCAAGGGATAAAATAATGGGTATAAAAACTGGTAAAAAAGCCTTATTTACAGAAATAAATATAACACCGCTTACAGATATCTTTCTGGTGCTATTGATTATAATGATGGTTGTTGCACCAACATTTCAATCAGTTGATAACTCGATTTCCGTTCCAGAGGTTAACAGCGGAACTGCAATTGAGCAGGGAAAAGTAACGGTATCTGTAACTAAAGACGGTACGGTTTATGTCGGCGACAAACGTTCATCTATCAGTATGCTTTCAACTGATTTAGAAGCCTTAAAGGGTAATAATGAGAAAGCAGAAGTGGTTGTTAAGGCAGATGAAAAGGTGAAAAGCTCTATTATAATGGATATAATGGATGCTGCTCAGGATGCTCATTATAAAAAACTCATTGTAGCAGGTGAACCTCTTAATAAAAAAGACCAGAAGAAACTTGAGGAAGCGCAAAGTATAGATACAACACCTCTGCCTCAAGATAATCAATATGACAATTGGAGTGAATAATGCGTGATAGTTTTAATGAAATAAATATAACACCGTTGACAGATATTTTTCTGGTATTACTGATTATAATGATGGTAATAGCACCTTTGCTTGATCAGCAGGGGCTTAATCTGGCTGTTCCAGAAGTAGTTAATCAGGAACAGATTGCTAAAGATTCCAAAATTATGAATTTTACTGTTACTTCAGACAACAGATATTTATTTAATGATACAGAAATTGCAGCAGCAAGTCTTGAGCAAACTGTGGCGCAGCATATTAAAGATTATCCTGATGGTTTGCTAATTCAGGTCGATGATAATGCAGAACACGGGGCTGTTGTAAAGTTGATGGACAGTGCAAGAAATGCAGGGATGACCAGTATATCGCTTTCTCGTTAATACTGGCTTGAGTGTATGGTGAAGATTTATGTTTGAACCTTTTATATGGATGTTTAAGGCTGAAAATTTTAATAAGCGTGTATTACAGCTATTTCTATCAATGCTTTTACTGATTATAATCGCGTTAGTATTATATGCAGTATCAGCTTTTTTGATAAATGATTTTTACATAAAATACACATTGTTAATTTTAGCTGCAATTTTTTACATATCATCTTCGCTGGTTGTTCAAGGTTATTTTTGGGAACTTACATCAAGCATCATTTCACGTGACGTTGATATTGTAGCAAACAATATATATTCAGGAAAGATAAAAAGTGTTTTTGTAATTTCATTACCAGATTTTAAACCTGCTAAATTTATCTGGAGAGGGTTTGCTTCTATTGTTGCCTCTATCATGATGGTGCTTCCATATGCATTGCTTGTATTCAGTACAGCATTCACAGGTGTATTTACATTACCTATGCTGGAAATAGGTAATTTCCATAGTATTTATGCAATATGCTATAATCTGTTGTATGTATTCTTTTTTGCTTTTCTTCCTGCAATGCTGTGGAATTATGCAAAAGAAAATTCTGTATTTGCAGTTTGGAACATTCGTAAAGCTGTTTATTTATTAGGCACTTATCCGGGTAAATATATATTAAATACATTTGTTTTTGTAATTTTTTATCTTCTTAACTGGCTGTTTGTGTACGGTTTGATACTATTGACCATTCCAATACAGATACAATATCTGCAGGTTTTAATTTGTAACTTTGCAGCATCAATATTGTACCTCTACAGTTTACATGTATATGCATATCTGCTTGCAACAATTACTCCTCCCGGCGAGGGCTAATTGATAAGCTTCAGGCATAAATCATCAAATATATTAGCAGATTTTATTCCAAGCTTAGCCTGACGTTTTGCATTTTCTACTAGTTCAACATGTTTTATTAATTCTGTTCGATTAGGATTTGTTTTCAATACGGCAAGAATGTAGTTTTGAATTCCATCAAGAATTTCTTGTATTGAAATTTCTTTTGTTAGGTCATTAAGTTTCTGGGATAGGTCAAAAACATCTTTTCTACTATGGCTGAAATAATCAGTGAAGACATCTGAAATACAATTATAGCTGTAGTTTATCTCCTTAAAAGACGGAACAAAGAAACATTGAGATCTTGAGATTATTGTAGGCAGGACATCTTCAACATAACGTGTTAAAAATATAAATGTTACTCCAGGCTGAGGTTCTTCTATAATTTTTAACAAAGAATTGGCCGTTTCTGCCTGAAAATTAAGCGGATTAAGTCCTGCAATATTTCCATTTTCATCCCTGTCGCAGAATATAAAAACACGATGAAATTCCGATGCAGAAACAAGTGCTTCTTTTATAATCTGTGACTGTTTAATAGAAATAACTGTTTTTGAGTCGTCATCATCCGGTTTATTATCGATTCTTGATATTGTAAGAACAGCCGGATGAGAATTCTCTCTAATCCACCTGCAATTCAGGCACTCACAATTATCAGACTTGTCCGATGTACAGTTCAGTAATCTTGCTATTTCTGTTGCAAATGTAAATTGTGCATCAGCATCATTACCATAAAACAATATACTCTGAGGCAGGGCACGTACGTTGGTGCTTAGCGCCCTTGTAAAATATTCGGTTAGAAAAGGGTATTTATCCGATAATAGCACATTCCACCTCCGATATTATATCAATTGCTTCGGCTGATTTAATTCTAAACTCTGCTTCATAAAGATTTTCTTTAAGTTTTACAAGGTCGGCTGTTTTTGTATTTTTAAGTTTTTGCAAAGTTTGCTTCACGACAAACTCATGCTGACCTGTTAATTTTGAAAGTTCACCAGGGGATAAGGAAGACTTCGTCTTCAATATAATCCATTTTCTTAGCATTGTTTGTATTGCAGATAAAATTTCAAGCGGATGCTTTTTATCAAGCAGTTTATTAAATTCTAAGAGAGCTTTATCGCGCTCTCCCTGCATTATTAAATCTGCAAACCCAAATAAATCTTCATTTGAAATACATATTTCTTCTACCATCTTTCGCGTAACCTTTTTCTCTGGATACGCAATCAATTTTAATTTATCCAGCTCTGTATCAAATTCTCTTAAATTATTTCCAATTTGTTCAATAAGAAGAGATATGGCATCATCATTTAAGCTTATATCTTTGTTTCTGGCCTGTGTTTTTATCCATCCGGCAATTTCAGCTGTTTTGTATGTTTTAAATGTCGGAAATTCTTTGACATTGTATTTTGATAAAATTTTATATAACTTTCGTCTGGAGTCAGGTTTTTTATTCTCATCTCTTGGAAGCTTAAGAACGAATACAATATTTAGTGTTTCAGGATTATTTTTTAGAGCATCTTCTATCTCTGAAAGTTCTACATCATCAAAAAAGTTTTTATTAGAAGTAAAATACTCTTCTGCGTTAATTATGATAAGCATATCACCGAACATCATAGGTGTTGTTCTAAGAGCAGAAATTAAAGTACTAAAATCCGGATTATCAAGAGTTTGCAGACTCATTGATTTAAAGTCCGGATTTAATTTTGAACTCATTTTACTAAGTTCAAGTTCTATATTGTAGTCTTCATCCCCATAAAAAAAGTATACAGCCATACTAATATTATATTATAAATATGGGGATTTACACTCTTATGCAGCTTCTTCCGTACAGACATATTTTGCAGACTTAGCCACAACTCCGTAGCATACCATAGTTAAACGGTTATTCAATGCAAGCATTGTTCGGAAATTATTCGCAGAACTATTCATTGCACTCATCATATCATCTGCTGATACTTTTGAAACCAATGAGCCTTCGTCATGATTGTCTACTTTTTCCTGTGCATACTTTTCTACTAATAATTTGTCAATAAAATCTCGTGCGCCAATTGCCATTGTTAAAACTCCTTTTACTCTCTTAAATATCTCTTATGTATATATAAAGTATTTAATCTTTAAAAAATTGACTTTTTATTAAGTTTTGTTAAGTCCTTCTTAATAACCGGAGTTGTCACCGATTGTATCAACTGCTTCTACTTTAATATCAGTAATCAATTCTGAATAAGAGATTACAACAATTGTAGGGATGTGTCTTTCAAGAAGCTGGTAAAGAGGCAGACGAATTCTTGGAGAGCATAAAATTACCGGCTGTTGACCAATTGACTGATGTGCACGCATTAATGTCATTGCTGTGGATTCAATTAAATCCTGCACCTGCATTGGATTTAACAGGAACATAGTACCAAGTTCTGTTCTCTGACAGCTGTCATCCAGCGTTTTTTCCCATTCCGGAGAAAGTGTAAGAGCATACAGTACGTGATCTCTATCAACATTATTCAAACAGATTTGACGGCCTAATGCTGCACGCAGACGTTCTGACAAAATATCAGGTTCTTTTGAAAATCTTGCATAATCGCAAAGACGTTCAAATACAAAAATAATATCTTTGATGGAAACTTTTTCACGAATAAGGTTTACAAAAATCTTTCTCAAGTCAGATGTTGAAATTATTGCCGGAACAAGGTCATTAACAAGTGTAGGGTCTTGGGAACGAACAAGTTCCATAAGTTTTAATACGTCAGTTTTTGTCATGACTTCATCAACGTGTTTTCTTACACATTCCTGAAGGTGTGTAACAAGAACGTCTGTTGCATCAACAGCCGTAACATTTTTTGTAGCCTTTGCATCTTCCTGAGAAATCCAGTAAGCTTGAGTCTGGTATGTAGGATCAACCCCGACAATCGCATCTTCAGGAATTGTTTTCTTAACAGAATCCCATTGGTCAGCAATAACCATATATTTACCCGGATATACAAAACCGGAAGCAACAACGTTATTACGAATAGAAATAACATACTCGTTTGCCTCTAGTGCAGAAGAATCCATAATACGGATATTCGGAAGAATGTAGCCTAATTCGTCAGTAACTCTCTGACGTAAAGCAGCTATTTTAGCAAGCAATTGACCTTCTTGATCCGGATCTGCAATAACCAGCAGCCCTGCCCCGACCTGCAAGCTTAAAACATCAACCCCAAGTCTTTCATACATCTTATTTGGGTTAACCAAATCCTGCATGTTCTGACGTACACTTTCCAATTGTCCTAATTGAGATTGAACGTCTGCATTGACTAATACAGAGAAGCCGGCAATTGCGAGAATAATTGTGAATAAAAGGAATGGCAGAAACGGCAGCCCCGTTATTGGACAGGTAACTGTGATTAAGCCGAGAAATAATGCCGCAAAAAACAGTGAGTATGGTTTTGACATAATCTGGTTAGTCAAATCACCGCCCAGAGAGTTATTACCGGCTGATGCACGTGTCATTACGATACCGGCTGCTATTGACATTAAAAGAGAAGGCAGCTGTGAAGCAAGACCATCACCGATTGTTAATACTGTATATTTGGTTACAGCGTCGCCTATTGGCATTTGGTTTACTAAACAACCGATAATCAAACCACCTACAATGTTAATTATAACAATGATGATACCAGCCATAGTATCACCTTTTACAAACTTCATGGAACCATCCATTGAACCAAAGAGGCTTGATTCTCTTTGTAAATCTTCACGTCTTTTTACTGCCTCTTCCGGTGATATCAAACCAGCGTTAAAATCGGCATCAATAGTCATTTGTTTTCCGGGCATAGCGTCTAACGCGAAACGCGCAGCAACTTCTGCAATACGTTCTGCACCTTTTGTAATTACCATAAACTGAACAACTGTGATAATAAGGAAGATAACACCGCCTACAATCATATTACCGCCGGTAACGAATGTTCCAAAAGCATGAATTACTTCTCCGGCATCGCCTTTAGCCAGAATAAGACGCGTTGATGCAATTGATAGTACAAGACGAAACATAGTTCCAAGAAGAATAATTGAAGGAAATGCGGCAAGTTCAAGCGGCTTCTGTACGTATAAAGATATCATCAAAAGAACAATACCAAGCGTTATATTTAAGCTTATAGAAAAATTGATAACCCAATTTGGCATTTCGATAATGAGGATTAATATCAAGGTCATTACGAACAATGCAAGAAAAATTTCACTTATTGGTTTGTTATTTCCGCCCTCTGCTGCCATTACATTCCTTCTAAAGCTTTTTTAATAATTTCCAGCTGCGTGTCAATTGAAGCATCCACTATACCATTATTTGTCTGAAAAACACATCCGCCTTCTTCAATTGACGGGTCTGCCACAATATTAATCTTTGCATCAATACCATACTGATAAGTAATATTAGGCAGAGTGTCTTTTATAAATTGAACTGCCTGAGGTTTTACCCTGATGTTTATTTTAGGTTCACTCTTAGAAACAGTTCTTAAAACATCAACAATAGTATTTATTAAAACCTGCGGGTCGGTTTCTACTTCTTTTTTAATAATTTTTTTAGCTATATCAACACTTATTTCCAATATATCAGGTGCAATATATTCAAAAACATCTTTTGCAGCATGCATAAATGCAGTAATATCTTTCCTAAATTCAGCCATATCTGCCTCTGCCTGTTCCAGCCCTTTCCGGTATCCTTCATCAAATGCAGATTTTTTAATGGTTTCGGCTTCTTCTTGAGCGCGCGACACAAGATTTCGGTCATCAATTCTCCTGTAACCGCGCCTTCTAGAGCCGCGCCTTCTCTCCTGACGTTGATTAAAATCAATATTTTCAATATCAAACAAGTCAATTTCGGGTTCTTTTGGAAGATTTACTACCGGCTCTGCGATTTCTTCCGCTTCTTCCTGCTGTTCTACTGGTAATTCTTTTTCTTCCGGTTCTATTTCAGCAGTTTCTACCGGCTTATTTTCAAAATCCGCCGGCTCTATTCTCCTCCTGACCTCCCTGTATTTTTGACTATTTTTCTTAATTATCATAATTCTTTTTTATATTATATACTATCCTCAATGTATTGTGCAACAATACCTGCAACCCTTAAAGGCAATCCGGAATACTCTCCGTCATAGGCCTGTGATATAAAGCGCTTTACGAGAGGACGTTCATTTTTAATAACTTTCTCGATTTTTTCTCTTGGAGTTGTTCTGTAAATACGAAGTAAATCGCCAAGTACATTTTCCTTCGTCAGTTTACGTTTTATTGGCAGGTAGTCTTTCATTTCTTTCAGACAATCTGAGATTAAATCTCCGTCAAGATGAGATTCTAAATCTGCCATATTCATATACTGAGATATTGCAAGAGAATCATTAGAGTCAAACTTATTGAGGATTGTTGTAACTTTATCTTGAGAAAGAATTTTTAGAACAAGAGCCAGAGTCATAAGTTTCATTTGCTTATTGCTAATACCTTGCGGAATTGATGCAAGCTGTTTTTCCTGCTTTCTTTTATTACGTTTTTCTTCACGGCGTTTCTCTGCTTCTCTCAAATTCTTTTCAGACTCTTCTGCCGCTGCCATCTGTCGCTTCTGCTGTTCTTCCTGCGCCTGTTTTGCCATTGCATCAATATTGGATTGGCTTTCTGCTCTATTTTTTATTTCTTCATCAATAACGCCTTTTTTCTGAAGTTCTTCTATACTTGAGTTATAGACCTTTATTACATGGTGTTCTACGGCCTGTAAAAGCTGATCTTGAGGAATTTTTCTTATAACAGCTTGTTTTGCAACTTCAAAGATAGTAAAAGCAATCTTCTGCATAATACCATCCCAGTATTGCGGAAGTATTCCGGAATGTATTAAGTCTATTGATTTATGGAAAGACCACTCTGCTATAATCTGGGTAATAAATACTGCTTGCTCAGCAGTTAAGTTCATCTGTGTATCATTATATAGAGCTTCGCCAGCAAGTAGTGTAAAGTTTCCAAGCGTTTTTACAATATATTCTTTTTCCCTATCCTCGAGTTCCGGAGGCACAAGCTCTTTTGCCTGCTCTGACATTGAGGCTGCAAACGCTTTATAATCAAACCCTTCTATTGGCATATTTCATTTCCTTTTATAGATATAATAATCCCTATTGTATTATAACTGTTTATTTGTTTATTAACCTCATATAAGTTAATGATTTTGTAGTCAGAAGGCAAAAAAAAAGTAACACAATCTCTATTATGTTACATTTTTTATAACGGCATAATCCAATAAAACTTTAGAGTTTCAGTTAAAATCTTTACAATTATTTACATTGTACCATTTGCTTAAAATGTTGAAATACAGATTAGTACAGGAGAATTTTAAACAGCTGGAAGAGGCAAAAGAAGTTTTAGAATAGACAGAGAAAACAGAAACTTCGCAGCAAAACACTCCCACACCCGCCGTGTCTGCATCAGGTGCTGAACAGTTAGCAATGATTATCCGCCAGATGGAGATGAACATGAGTCAGAACTATGATTTTTCTACAGAAAAAACTGTCGAAGAAAATACAGGAACAAACAGCACCCGCGCTCCGGAAGAAACAGCTAAAGCTACTGATGAAGATATGGCAGAGATAGTTGATTTTCTTAATAACGGACGTTTGACTAAAGCCACAGAAAAACTGAACAATTTGGGGATTTCATACCAACTTGATAAACCATCACAGACAATGTATACAATGAATAGCATTGAAGAGGTAACTCAACAGATAAAACCACCAACTTTTAAACTTGAGATTTCACAAGATGAGTGTGAAGATTTTGCTAAACAATACACTAGTTTGGAATATCAGAAAAAACAATCAGGACTTAACGGAGAAGAAGACACTAAATTCAGAGAACAGCAAAAACAACTTATTAATGACTTTATTCAAAAACACGGCATTAAGTCTATTGATGCAGATTACTTATTAGAAAAAATTGAAAAATGGGATGCTCAAAATCCGGGTATTATTTCCAACAGGGGGTTAACTACTGAATTATTATGGTTCCTTGCCGGAAAAGATGCTAAATTTGAACCAATAGATTATCAGCCACAAGAGCTGCCGGAGTTTAAATAAATATGATATAAAAGCGGAGCTTTATGCTCCGCTTTTATTGTGATAAAATTTGCTTATGAAATATAAGTGGCTTAATCTAAAAAAGAATAGAGAAGTAATTATTTTTTTTAACGGCTGGGGTATGGACGAGAGTGTGATAAAACATTTAAACTATGGCAGTTATGATGTTTTGATGTTCTATGATTACAACACCCTTGATACTGATTTTGACTTTAAATCTTTGGAAAAATACGAAAAAAGATACCTTATTGCCTGGTCTATGGGCGTAATGACTGCATCATTATTTAATATTGATTATGCCCGAAAGACTGCTGTTAACGGAACGCTAAAACCTATTGATAATAAGTTTGGTATTCCTGAGAGAATTTATGATTTAACAGTAAGAGGCTTTAATGAAAAGGGAAGAGAACGCTTTATGAGAAGCATGTTCAGCGAAGCTTCACCGCTGCCGGAGGTCAAAAGAGAATTAGAGAATCAAAAAAGCGAACTTTCAGCCCTTAAAAATTATTTATCTAATGAAAGTTTTAAATATGATAAAGTACTGATAAGCCGGGATGATAAAATTATACCTGCAAAAAATCAGTCTGCTTTCTGGAACATAGAGCCTAATTTAGAGGGGGGACACTCACCTTTCCTTCTATTTAAAAGCTGGGAAGAACTCTTATGAATAAGAATTTAATACAGAAAAGATTTGCCAAAAACCTGAGCACATATAATGATAATGCAAAAATTCAAAAAATCATGGCTGAAAAACTTGTATCACTATCAGCCAGAAAAGATTATGATAGTATACTAGAAATTGGCTGCGGCACAGGACTTTTAACAGAAAAAGTTCTTAAAAACTTTACTTTTAATTCTTATACAGCCAATGATATTGTAGCTGACTGTAAAGAATATATTGACAAACTATCTGACAGGATAAATTTTGTACATGCAGATATTGAAGAAATTATAAGAAAAAGCACTCATAAATACGACTTGATTATCTCTAATGCAACATTTCAGTGGATTGAAAACTTTGAGGAATTTCTTTTATCGCTTTTATCCAAACTAAATCCAGGAGGTACATTATTATTCTCAACCTTCGGGCCTGAAAATTTTCGTGAAATATTTTATATCACAGGAAAAACATTGACATACAAATCATGCGATGAATATAAATCAATACTTGATAACTTTAATCATTATATTGAAGAAGAAACACATGTTTTAGCCTTCAAATCTGCAAAGGATGTTTTAAAACATCTTAAATACACGGGAGTAAATGCACTTGATTCAAACGGCTGGACAAAAGCTGACATGCTTAAATTTGAAGCAGGTTACAGCACAATTTGCTCTACCTCGCCAACACTAACATATAACCCTCTCTATATCAGAATAATAAAAAAATAAAATAGTACATCCGGTTAATATTCGTATAATAAGAAATATTATAGAATATTGGTTAAGTGTAAAAAATACGTTTATTAACGAACGCTTATTGAGGTGTTATGGAAATTTTTGAAATAGCAGAGATGCTTGGCGCAAATATCAACTACGAGAGTTTATTACAAACATTTTTTAAGGATTATCCTGATGCAATATGGATTAAGGATAAGAATTTAAAACTATTAAGCGCAAATAGCGCCTTTTATGAGCACTTTAATAAATCTGCTGATTGCTGTAATTCTTCTGGTGAAATGCAGATATTGCAAGAGAAACGTACTGTTACATTTAGTATTCATTCTGAAAAGAAGAATCAAGTTTTAGCTGTTACAGCAATGCCGGTTCTCAATAATAATTCTGTTGAGTGTATTTTATACATTTCTAAAGATATTACAGAACAGGAAGAGCTAAAAGAAAGATTTTTTGTCAACAAATACCAACTAAATGCTCTTTTAGAAAATATTCCTAAAATTATCTATATGCAGGACTTAAACGGTCAATATATCACCGGCACTAAACATTCAAAAGCATTCTTCAATGATGGATTTGACTATTTTCATAAAATACAGCTGGATTTCCAGAGTATTAATGCAACAAGAATGTGTGAAGACAAGTCTGTTATAGAAAATAATAAGCTCATAACATACGACAAAGAAATTGTTGACACTAGAGGTATTCCACACTGGTATACAATTTACAAAGCACCTATAAACGATTATCATAATAACGTTATCGGGATTCTGGTAATGGCTAAAAACATTGATGATGAAAAACATCTTCAGGCACAGCGAGAGACTTTTGTTGCTTCATTAGGACATGACCTTAAAAATCCTACACTTGCTCAAATAAGAGCGGTTGAATTATTGCTTAAGGGTGAATTTGGCGCACTAACAGAAGAACAGCGGGAAATTCTCGGCATGCTGCTTGATTCGTGCAAATACATGAACGCAATGCTGGGCTCGCTTCTTGCTACATACAGAAATGAAAGAGGAGTTGTAAAACTCAATTACGAAGAACTTTCTTTAACTGATCTTGCAGAGGACTGCATAGGTGAAATGATTTACATTGCTAAAGATAAAAATGTCAATATTTCTATAGAAAAGAGGTGCGATATTCCTTTTGTTTATGGGGATAAGGTACAAATAAAACGTGTAATAATGAACCTTTTATCCAACGGTATAAAGTATGCATTCAAGGACACTGAAATAAAAATTAAAATATATAATGAAATTAATTTAACCTGTTTTAGTCTTGAAAACAGGAGTCCTTATATTCCGGCAGAAAAACGCGAAGCAATATTTGCCCAGTATGTTTCTTTTGCAGAAGCACATAAAGAGCTTGGTATAGGTTTAGGACTATATACATCTAAAAAGATTGTTAATGCTCATGCAGGCAGTATTTTTGTTGAAAGCTACGAGGACGAGCGAACAATATTCGGATTCAAAATTCCGAATGTTAAAGATTCTATATGCGCAGCCAAAACTGTTTCTTTTTAAGCTGTAACCTGAACTGACAGATTTTTGATAATTTCAAGCAGTTTATTTACCATCAAATCTTCGTATTTTTGAGCATTTTCTTTGCTGTCAGCTTCAAACCTCAATGTAAATACAGGTTCAGTATTGCTTTGTCTTATGAGGGCAAATCCCTTTTCAAACACAATACGCATACCGTCAATTGTAATAATATCTTTTATATTAGTCCCGAAGAAATCAGGATTTTCTGCAATTACTTTCTGGAACCCTTCTAAAGTTTGCGCTTTCAAAGAATTCGGACAAGGCAGGCGAACTTCACTTGATGAGTACATAGATTTGAAAGGTTCAAGCATATCAGTTATTTTAAAGTTCGGATTTTCTTTTTTCTTTCTTGCAACAATTTGAATAATTCTGCATCCTGCATAAACAGCATCATCAAATCCGTAATAATGATCTTTAAAGAATGTATGGCCGCTCATTTCACCTGCAAGAACAGCACCGGTTTCTCTCATTTTTGACTTAATATACCCGTGTCCTGTTTTGCACATAACAGCCACTCCGCCATTTTCATTAATAGTATCGTAAAGAACCTGCGAGCATTTAACTTCAGAAACGATAACAGGTTTAATTCCTTTTGCATTATACTCTTTGATAACATCTTCCGCATAGATTAAAAGCAGTTTGTCACCTGTCATAGAGTTGCCGTCAGAGTCAATAACCCCGATTCTGTCACTGTCACCGTCAAATGCAATACCTAAATCGGCTTTATTTGCAACAACAGCTTTTTTAATATCCGTAAGAGTTTTTTCATCACTAGGGTTTGGATGGTGGTGCGGAAATCTTCCGTCAGGCATTGAATAAAGTTCAATCACTTCACACCCGAGAGCTCTATATAACTTAGGCGCAACAACACCGCCGGTTGCATTGGCACTATCCACTACAACCTTTATACCTTCTCCTATTCTACCGAACTTTTTAGTCATCTCTTCAATATAATCAGGTATAATGTCATATTCATTAAGAATTCCAAAAGCTACAGGCGGAATAGCAAGTTTATATTCTTCCATTGTAAGCTCTTTTACAACCTTAATTTGTTCTTCATTCAAAGACTGTTTTGCATAAGTCATTTTCATTCCATTATACTGGCTTGGGTTATGGCTTGCAGTAATAATCATTGCTCCTGTTACAGGCATATATTTTGTAATATATGGAGGAAGCCCTACAACCTCTGAATAATATCCGATAGGTGTCGGAGCAAGTCCCATGTCAACGACATTAGCACCGCAGGAACGAATTCCTTCTATCAGCGATTTTGAAAGAGACGGAGAATGAAGTCTTGCATCGCGGCAAACACTTATCCAGATTTCTGAAGGCTGTTTTTTAGTCTCCCTTACTAAAAATTGAACAAATCCTCGGCCTGTATAATAAAACAACTCCTCTGTAATATCATCGCCGTAAATTCCGCGTATATCATTTTTTCCAAAAGCCGACTCTTTTAGCATAACTCCTCCTTAAAATAACTATAGTATAATAATAACATGGATAAACATAAAAATTTAATTTTTATTCTACCGGCGTTGATTGGAACTTTTATATTTATTATTATTCCGATTTTTTGTTCTTTTGCACTAAGTTTTACAGAGTGGGATTTATTAAACGAGATTAAATTTGTTGGACTGGATAACTACAAAAGTATTTTATCAGAACCCGAATTTCTGCAAATTCTCTTAAACACTTTTATTTATGCTATCTCAACAACTATTTTTGCAGTAATCATCCCTTTATTGATTGCAGCTGCATTAAACACAAAAATCAGAGGCAGTGAAGTTTATAAGACAATCTACTTTCTTCCGTTTATAACTCCTGCTGTTGTTATAGCAATTGTCTGGTCCTGGATTTTTGACCCTAATATAGGAGCAATAAACTTACTTTTTAAGACACACCTAAAATGGCTTTTTGATACGCATCTTGCAATGCCGGTACTTATTTTTGTATCTGTATGGAAGCTGATAGGATACAATGTAGTTCTTTTTCTGACCGGATTTTCGACAATAAATCAGAATCTATACGAGGCTGCAAAAATTGACGGAGCCGGAGTAAAAGAGACTTTCTGGGAAATTACAATACCGCTATTGAAACCGACAACGTACTTTGTAACACTGGTAACTGCAATTTCGTCTTTTCAGATTTTTGATTTAATCTATGTTATGACCTCCGGAGGCCCTGCAAATTCTACAAATGTAATAGTCTATTCCATATACAAATACGCGTTTGAATATTTTGACATTGGTAAGTCCTGCGCTTTAGCCTATATTCTGTTCGGGATAATTTTTGTTCTGGCACTTGCCCAAAAACAATTCCGCAATAACTAAGGATGTTGAATTTTCGTTAACAATTTGCAGTATTCATCCATTACGATATTTAAAAATACGCACATTTTTTGTAATTTTTTATATAGAAAGTTAACCTTCTTCTTATCTATATTTGGATAAAATTCACTATTATTTTTAGCATCCAAAATACAATTTTGTAATACTGCAAACCTAAAAAAAGGATTTACTATTTTTTTTAAGATTTTATCAGACGCCTTGTACACATAGTCATCAAAACCATTTTTATCACAAGAGCATTCTCTCAACTTTAAAACTTCTTTTTCACTAATATTGTCTAACAATTCTTTTATATCTTTTTTTACTTTTTGCTTTTTCATAAAATCACCTCGTTAATCTACTATAGAACAACATTTGTCATTATAAGCTATCGATATATTATTGTCAAGAGTATAAAATTAAACTATGGACGAACAAAAAATATTAGAGAATTTTGGAATAAATTTCAAACATTACAGAAACAAAGCAAAATTATCACAAGATGATGTTGCAGATATTACAGGATTTAGCAAATCTTACATAAGCAATGTAGAATGTGCAAAACATAACCTTTCTCTTGTGAATGCAGTTAAATTCGCAAGTGTTGTTAATAAAACTGTTGATGAAATGATAAAAGATTTGTAAACTTTATTTACCTATTTTAAAATCAGCGCTTTATCATCAAAGTAATTCAATTTCATTGCCTGTTTAACTTCTGCTAAAGTATTTGCAGCAACTTCTTTGGCCTTACCGGTTCCATCAACAAGAATATCGTAAACTGCACCCATATCCTGTTCAAATTCTTTTCTCTTAGTTCTTATTGGTTCAAGTTCTTCATTTACAATACTGTTTAAAAATCTTTTAACCTTAACATCGCCGAGCCCGCCTCTCTGGTAATGCTCTTTAACCTCGTCTAATGAAGCGTAATCATTCCAGTATTTTTCAAAGTGTTCCGGTTTGCAGAATGCATCCAGATAAGTAAATACCGTATTGCCTTCAATATGCCCCGGATCAGTAACTTTAAGATGAGTCGGATCTGTATACATACTCATAATCTTCTTCTGCACATCCTCTGCCGTATCAGAAAGATAAATACAATTACCGAGTGATTTGCTCATTTTAGCTTTTCCGTCAATGCCCGGAAGCCTCATACAAACTTGATTATCAGGAAGAAGAGCTTTTGGCTCAATTAAAACATCTTCGCCATAAATATGATTAAATTTTCTAGCAATTTCTCTTGTCTGTTCTATCATTGGAAGCTGGTCTTCCCCGACAGGTACAGTATCTGCTTTAAAAGCTGTTATATCTGCTGCCTGACTAATCGGATAACATAAGAATCCGACAGGAATACTTGATTTAAAATCTCTCATCTGAATTTCAGATTTTACAGTCGGATTAAGCTGCAATCTGGCAAGAGTTACCAGATTCATATAATAAAAAGTTAATTCGGTTAACTCCGTAACCATTGATTGAATAAATATTGTTGAAATATCAGGATTTAACCCGACTGACAAATAATCAAGAGCAACCTCCATAATATTTTGTCTTACTTTATCAGGATTATCAAAATTGTCTGTTAATGCCTGTGCATCAGCAATCATTATATAGATATTTTTATAATCTCCGGAATTTTGCAGCTCTACTCTGCGTTTCAAAGAGCCCACATAGTGTCCTAAATGCAGTCTTCCGGTTGGTCTATCACCTGTTAAAATCGTTTTTGCCATAAAAATATCTCTCCTTTAGTCTGTTTAACCATAATGGCGGCACTTTGTCAATAATCGCTTCATTTTATCAAATATTGCATGAAAAATTGTTTTGTACTTCGCACACTCAGGGTCAAGAAGATATAATTTACCTTCTTTAGACATACCCAGCTGAAAAACATCTCCGTCCAACAAATCATATGGTCTTAATCCTGCTGCCTTTATCATATCTTTCATAATCGAAACAAACCCTTCACTCAATCCGTGCTGAAAAAGTTTTTCTTCGACGTAATAATGAATTTTACCGGCTTTGCCATGTTTATAAATGGGAACATCAAAACTCTGCACAGGCCTGTTTAGCGGGAAATGATTTGTTTCTGTAAGTTTCAAAATATTGCCGTCAGAAGTTTCAAATACAACAGCAGATGAGCCTCTGCCCAGATATTTTGAAACTTTTATATTTGAAAGTTCTTCATTTTTACTCACATTTTTTAGAAAGATATCAAGACGCGTTTCTGTTGCAGAGATTCTCTTATCAGATTTTTGACATTCTTGCAGTGCTCCTGTTAAAGTTAACGGTCTTTTATATACAACTTCATTAGTAATTTCCATATCTGTGTTAAAAGCCCTAAAAACTAAAAATTGCTATTTTTATTACACAATGTAAAGTTTAGACAAGTGATTTAGGAAATAAGTCCTGATAAGCATTAGGATTGTTCTCATCAGCGTACCGGCATTTTCTATACGAAATATTTTCTTTTATCCACGGTATTAATTTATCATAAACTTCTGAGGTCATTTTTGTAAACATTTCCGGCTCTATGAACGGCAGGGTATTGGTTATACGAAAATTTTCTTCAAGTTTTTCTCTAAGTACAGCTTCCGGCTTTTTATACTCTCGGCAATATTGTTTAAATAAACCCTCATTCAGCTCCCGCCTTTCTCTAACAATATTCTTCAAGCTCATAACAGGTTCGTCAGGAAAAATATCCCGCCCATCATTAAAACTTCTGTAAATTGCAAGCGCAACTTCCGGCCTCTGCGGTAATTCTATTTCAATAAAATTTGATAAAATATCCTTATTTTCTGAAGTCATATTTAACGCAAATGCCGTTTGCAGGAGCGGACGCATTACTGCTTGAAACCCTACCGGCCTAACTATATTTTTATTAATAACATGCATTAGTGATTGATTTGCAATATACAATGTCGGTTTATATTCATTAAAATCCTGAACAGGATAATATTTCCCGTCTTTACAAACTGTATAAGCAAAAAATAACGCAACTCTTACATCCTTTGTAACATCAAGATAATTGGTTGCAAATTCATAGTGCTGGGCAACCGCATCTAAATCAAATTCAAAAAAGTGCCCCATCACGCTTAGTCTTCTTAAGAGCGTATAGTAAGGCGTCTGCTTAAATAAAAGCTTAAACTCCTCTCTTTTAATATATTCAACACAATGCATAATTTCATTATTAACAATATTCGGACGCAAATAGCCCGGAAGCATTTGCTTATGATTAAAATTCTGACCTCTGTATAAGCAGGGTTCTGCCTCGCGGCCAATAATAATTTTTGCACTGCCATCAAAATCCTGCACAAAAAAACCTTTTTTAGTAAAATCCTCTTTGCGGTAAAACATCAATTTTTGAGCTATACATTTAGTCATCATAATTGAAATTAAGTCACCGGCTGTATCAAAAGTCATAGGGGAAAGATCAAATCCTTCCTCTTCCGGCACAATAATATAACAGTC
>UNSK01000035.1 GCA_900552525.1 Candidatus Gastranaerophilales bacterium
CTGATGCTCCGTATGAATATTTATACCGCTTTTTTCAAACTCTTCCTTGGTTCTGACAATAAGTTTATGCCAGTCCTCAAAATCTCCCGCTACGTAGTAAGGAAGCCCGCAGGAAGAATAGGATACAAAGGTGTCCTTTGTATAAATATGTACATCCGCATCCGGAAGCAGTCTTTTTGATTTTGCAGCAGCTTTGGCGCCTGCTGCGACCCCGCCTATAATTATTATTCTCATAATGAGGTTATGGCGGGCTTAAACGGTAAATTCAATTAGACACTCATCTATTTCCGTATTAATAAAGTTATATCGTTAAATACAACAAATATCATAAGAATAATAAGCAACGAGAAAAATACTGTAGATATAACCTCAATAACTTTTTCATTTAAAGGTTTACCCATGATTTTTTCAATAATCAAAAACATTAAGTGTCCTCCATCCAGAGCCGGGATAGGAAGAATATTTAATATAGCAAGGTTCATAGATATAAGAGCTGCAAGAAGTACACCGGAAGCTTTTCCGCTTTTCTCTATCATATCGCCGCCTATTTTGGTAATCGCAACAACACCATGCATATCTTTTAAAGGGATATTTCCTGTAAACAGCTGCCCTAGAGAGTACATCATCATATAAGTATTGTTCCACAGATAAGAACAGCTCTCTTTTACAACAGCAGCAGGAGTATTTGTCTTAATCATTGTCTGCTTTGCTCCAAGCCCGATACCAATAATACCTTTTTCATCAGGATAAATAGGATTGAGTTCTATAGTTTTTCCATCACGCAAAACCGTTAGATTAATAGGGTGCACACCGTTTGATAAAACTTTGGCCACATCATACATTGAGAATTTGCCATCTGAAGTATAAACTCTCTTACCGTCAATATTTTTTTCAAGTTCTTTCAATCTCTCATCAAGAGTTATACCCTCATTTTTATAGTACTTAGCACCCTTTAGCGCATATTTGTCCATTGTTACAATATCTTTTTCCAAATCCTGAGGAAGTCTTATCGCAATACCCTCTGGTATAATTTCATCTTTAGATAAGCCCGGATTTAAATCTTTAAGTTTTGAATAGTTTGCATTGACTGTTTTTTCTGAAACAATACCGTTATTCTTAGCACTATTTTTAACAATAGTCACCAGTGAATAAACGTTATTTATATCACAACCGTTAGCTTTAAGTATTCTGTCACCTTCTCTTAATCCGGATTTCCGTATACTTGCTTCTTTTGGAGCACTTATTTCCCCTGCATAAATCTCATAATTTCCAGAAGGAAGTTTGTGAGAAACAATTGCCACAAGCATAACCAGAGCAATCGCACAAATTACGTTTGCAATTACGCCGGCAGAAACAACAATCGCTCTCTGCCATGCCGGTTTATTTGCAAATCTTTCCGGAGAGTCTTTTGGAAGTTCACAATCTTTCTCATCATCAGGAAAAGAAACGTATCCGCCAAGCAAAAATGCATGAACCAGAACTTCTACATCACCAACCTTGGTTTTATATAAAGTCGGCCCTACAGGAAGGCCAAACCCAAATTTATCAACCTTTATACCAAATGCACGGGCTGCAAAAAAGTGCCCTGCTTCGTGTACAAGAATAAGTAAACTTAAAAGTAATATCATTATGATAATTGACATAAACTCTCCCTTTTATTATCTTTTTTATAATTTTAACATAAATAGCTTTGTTGTGTTATAATTAGGCAAAATAGGTGACAAAATGACTATTGCAATATATCCGGGCAGTTTTGACCCGATTACAAACGGACATATAGATATTCTAAAAAGCGGCGCTAAAATTTTCGATAAAGTTATAATCGCCGTATGTTATAACGTTAATAAAGAAGGCTTTCTTCCTATTGACGTCCGCACAAAATTAATTCAAGAAAGCGTAAATGATATTCCAAATGTTGAAGTTGATGCTTTTCAAGGTTTAACCGTTGAATATGCAAAAAAGCGCGGAGCATCTGTTCTTTTGAGGGGCCTGAGAACCTCTTTTGACTTTGAGTATGAAATGCAGCTTTCTCAGACAAACCATGCTTTATACAATGATATTAAAACAGTCTTTTTAATAACTCAGCCTGAATTTAACTTTATATCTTCATCCTGTGTAAGAGAAATTCTTATAAACAAGGGGGATATAAGCGGATTTGTGCCGGAAGCTGTATGCCGGTATTTGACTATGAACGCTCAGGCTTTAAGTTAGACAAAATTACTGCAACTATCATAAATACACATCCCAAAATTTCTTTTGGCAGCATTGTTTCGCCTAAAATCACCGCACCGCCTAGTACTGCAAAAACAGATTCAAGACTAAAAATAATTGACGCAATTACAGGAAGAGTATTTTTCTGCCCGAAAATTTGTAATGTATAAGCCACGCCGCAGGTTAAAATACCTGCATACAAAAGAGATGTTTTGCAATCAATAATAGATGCCGCTGTCGGATTTTCAAATAAGAGTGTTAAAACAGCTGACAAAATCCCAACAACCACAAACTGCAAACAGCATGCTTTCACTGCATTAACTTTGTTAGAATAAAAATTAACAACCAGAATATGGACGCCGTAGAAGAATGCAGCTACCAGCACCAGTAAGTCATAAACATTAAAACCGCCACCTGGAGTATAACACAAGAAATATAAACCAATTACAGCAAGAATTACGCTGAAAACGATTCTCTTTTCAAGTTTGTGTCCTTGCAGAACCGCAATAATCGGTACGAAAATAATATACAGAGCAGAAATAAATCCGGCCTTACCCGCTGTAACATACTGCATGCAGTATTGTTGAATACTCATGGCCGTAAATAGCGCAAGTCCGCATCCTACTCCTGCTCTGGCAAGATTTATATGCTGATATCTCTTTCTTTTTTTTGTTCTAGTGTCCGGTTTTGACAGCTTAACCCAGAGAATTACCGGCAAAAGGCTCAATGCACCGAGAAAACTTCTTACCATATTGAAAGTAAACGGCCCGATATGCTCCATACCTTCACGCTGAGCAACAAACGAAACACCCCAGATGAGTGCCGTCAAGAATAATGCAAAATTAGCAAGAAGTTTATTTTTCATAACACCATTATATATAACTAAATTCTATTATGCCAAACCCCGCCGCGTCTGTCGACAAAAGCGTCATAGCAAGACCAGAATCTGAATATACCAGTTAAACCCAGCACTGCATGTGTAACGTTTTTATCTACCGGGTTATCATTTATTAATTGACCCAGCCCCGGCCAAACAATTAAAGAAATTGCTGCAGCACCTACAGAACGTCCGGAAATAGCACCCGGAGTACCGTGTGTTGGAGCAGCCATAACTGCTGATGACAACATAATTAATAAAACTAATATAGAACAAATCTTTTTCATACTTATAATTCTCCCTAATATTTCTTAGTTACCCATAGCAAATGATATCCAAATTGTGTTTTTACCGGTTCGGAAACTTCGCCCACATTACCATTGAAAGCGGCATCTTCAAAAGGTTTTACCATCTGGCCTTTTCCAAAACATCCCAAATCTCCGCCATTTTTTCCAGATGGACATTTAGAATACAGCCCTGCCATTTCTTTGAAATCATCAAAACTTTTTATTTCGTTCTTAAGTTTTATAGCTTCAAGCTCGGTTGGTACAAGAATATGACTTGCACAAACCGTTGAAAAATCTTCCGCAAAAGAAGGAAGGCATAATAAACCTAATAAAAATAATCCTCCAAATAATTTTTTCATAATAAAACTCCTTAAATATTTATTCAGCATCAACCAATACTTTAGCCTGTTTCCACAAATCGTTAAATTCGTCATATGTATACTCTTCAAAAGCTTTTGTTTTAATTTCTTCCATTTTTCTGAAACGTTTTGTGAATTTTTTATTAGCTCTCAACAATGCTTGTTCAGCATCAATTTTATACCATCTTGCAAGATTAACGGTCGCAAAGAAAATATCCCCCATCTCATCTTCCATTTTCTCTTTGTCACCGCTTTTAACAGCTTCTTCAAATTCTTTATACTCAGATTGAATACAATTTTTCAAACTATCAACACAATCCCATTCAAACCCGACTTTTACGACTTTCTTACTAATTTTTTGTGCTGACATTAATGCAGACTGGGACTTGGAAATACCATCCAATACAGATTTTCTATAAGTTTTTTCCTCTTTTTTAAGTTTATCCCAATTATCCAAAATTTCCTGAGTTGAATGCACTTCGGTATTACCAAAGACATGCGGATGCCTGTGTATAAGTTTATCGCTCAATTCTTTTGCAACATCTTCTATATCAAATTCACCGTCGTCCTTTGCAATCTGGGCATGGAGTACAACCTGCAGTAAAACATCACCGAGTTCTTCACGCAGATTTGAAATATCGCCCTCGTCAATTGCATCCACTGCTTCATAAGCTTCTTCAAGCATGTTTGGACGCAAAGACTTATGAGTCTGCTCTCTATCCCACTCGCAGCCGTTTTCACTCCTTAGTACAGCTATTATATCAACCAGTTTTTCTAAATTCGGATATTTCATAAACTGATTATATCATAGACTAAGATTTATTAGCCAGCATTTTATACCCGACTGTGAGCGCCCCCATAACACCGGCTGTAATTCCGCCGTATTTCAGGGCTTTTTTCCACTGCATATTGCTTTTTGTATTTTTAATAATTTCAAATAATTTTGCATCCTTAAACTCAGAAGACTTTATGAATTTCTTAGACTCGCTGTTCCATCCTAATTTAACTGCATTTTTGGTTTTCAAAAGTTCAAAATCCATAATTCCCTCCAGAGATTTTTTCAATGCTTCTTTGCTTGTTTTTATGTTGGTTGTATTTACGGCATCCAGCAGTGTTTCAGATGAAATACCTTTACACTGCTCATCTATTATATATTTATTTGCATTAATTAATTTTCTAAACTCTTCTGGAGTTTTGACTTTATCAATTTTTTTTAAGACTTCTTTCAATTGTTTAAAATATTTTTTTACGTCTGAGGAAGTATTTTTATTTAAATTTTTATCAAAAACTTCTCTTGCAAAACTATCAGACACGACTCCGTCCTTACCAACAGGATACCTGTTCCTGAAATATCCGGCAGTACCTCCGCCAAGAGCACCCAGAGTCATCATTCCGAAAACAGACGGACCGGAATTTTTGCGAACGGGTTGATATCCGCCGCCTTGCGAATACATATTACCTGCATTCATCGCATATGAATTAGCCATACTACACACCTTATAATTATTACACTATATATCTAAAGTAATTTTACGCAGAAAAATTGCTTTATTATTTAACAAAGCGTTACAATTTGTTCAAGTTTACATTTTTATTATCTTTATTGTATAATCTCCTTATACTTTTTAGGAGAAATTTTTAAGTATGAAAGTAAGTGTAAAAGTACCTGCCACATCGGCAAATTTAGGCCCCGGATTTGATTGTCTGGGCTTGGCTCTTCCGATTTATAACACAATTACAATCGAAGAAACCGTGCTTCCGGGAACAGGTATTGAAATAAATTTGATGTCAGAAGAAGAAGTTATTGATGAAATGATTTTCGATAACATTCCAAAAGATGAAAATAATATAGTATATAAAGCAGTGGAAATGCTTTATAATTCAATCGGTCAGGAACCATCAGAATTGAAGATTAATATACAGTCGCAAATTCCTATAACAAGAGGCCTTGGAAGTTCTGCGGCTGTAATCGTAGGAGGGCTTATTGCAGCTAACAAACTTTTAGGCTCGCCTGCTGATGAAACAGCACTTCTTTCAATAGCAACAGAGGTTGAGGGACATCCTGATAATGTTGCTCCGGCTATTCTGGGAGGTTTCGTAATGGCTTCACAGGAAGATGACGGTTCAATTGTATACAGAAAACTTGATTGGCCTCAAGATTGGGATATTACAGTATGTATTCCTGATTTTGAACTTTCTACTAATATTGCACGCTCTGTTCTGCCGGAACAAATTCCTATGCAGGATGCAATATTTAATGCTAAACACCTTGCAATGCTTGTAGAGGCTGTTAATACAAAAGATACTAAATTAATGAAAATAGCACTCCAGGATAAACTCCATCAGCCTTATAGAGAAAAGCTCGTGCCTGGTATGCGTGAAATTATGGAAGCATTTAAGCATGAAGACGGCGTTCTAGGCTGTGTTTTATCAGGGGCCGGCCCGACAATGCTGATTATATCCCACAAATATGATGTGGATAAGATTAAATCCACAGTACGAGAAATATGGGAAGGCCAAAGCATCAAAACTGATATAAGAACTTTAAAGATTGAACCTAAAGGTGCTGAAATCCTCGAGGCGTAGGGGGAAATTAGATAATATAGTTAATTACTCTTCAATTAAACTAAAATTTTCTCCAAGTTGGTCTTCAACCATAGCAATCAATTCAGAGCATCTCATTCCCAATGCGTTTGCAATTGCCCAGCTTGTAATTAGTTTACATTGAACCTCTCCCCGTTCTACTCGTAAAATTTTGCTTTTATCAAAGCCATAGCTTTCTGCAAACTTACTTGCAGACAAACCAGTGCGTTTATCTCTTAATTCTTTAATCACATTGGCAAGGCTTTCTGTTATTCGTTGCATTTCTTTTGTAATATATTGCATTTCTTACACTTCTAATATTATTACCTATTTTTTAACGACTGCTCAATCATTATTATAAGTTAGTTCTTGTATTTTATAATATACTTTTGTGAAGAGTTCTTCATTTTGTTTAATTTTTTCTAATTTTACCAAGAGCTCATTGTATGCTTTTTCTATATCAATTTTTTCTTCGGTTTTAAATAATACATCTGGTTTTATTTTTAATGCATAAATAATATTTTCTATAGTTTGCTGGCTTGGATAACTTTTTCCATTTTCAATTTTGCTTAACGCTGAAGGTTCTATGTTAATCATTTCTGCAAATTGTTCTTGCGACAGGTTACGAATTTTTCTAGCCTTGAAAACATTATTTCCTATAATTTCACGTATATCCATAATATTATTTTAATTTTATTTTGAATGTAGTATAATGTCCTCGTAAGAATAAAATATTCCCACAAAGAAAACTTGGAGATTTTACTTATGCAATACTTTTAGAATATTATAAGCATCATTTAATTTATCTTGTGGAAAGGTTTGTAATAATCGGGTTATATTTTTTATTGAATCAGCATGGTTGTCTAGTGTTATTGTTGGCCTTGCAGTAAAGAAAAGACTCGGATGTACATCCAGTGCATCACATAATTTTGCCAAAGTTTCGCTCTTGATAAAATTTTTACCGGCTTCTAAACGGTAGATGGTTCCGGCTTCTACACCAATACGTTCACCAAGTTTCTCTTGTGTTAAGCCTTTAGCTTCTCTAAGTTCTTTAAGCGAATTTCCTAAAATCTTTTGAATATCTTTACTATCCATAAAAACATGATAGGTTATTTGTTTACCCATCTCCACATCATAAAATTCATAAACTAATCATATTGCAACTATTTAAAACATAGTATACACATTAATACTCATGACATAATTAAAAGGAGAAAAAGATGAAAAACTTACTAACAACATTAATTCTATTAATAATCACAGTTGGAGTTGTTTTCGCCGATACAAAAATCCCTGTTCAGCTTATCAAAATCAAAGATGGCGATACTGTTGACGTTAGAATTGAGAAAAACACATTTCCAGTAAGATTAATAGGAATTGATTGTTATGAAACAGGCAGAATACATCGGGCATATCACCAGGCGTATGACAATAATTTATCAATTGATGAAGTTATTGCAAGAGGAAAGCAATCAACAGTTAATGAAGATTTACAAAAAAACGGCGGATGCATGATTTATGATTACAAATAGCAAAGACGCGAGCTTTGCTCGCGCCTTTGCTTATTATTCTATATTAACTAAACATTAATATCTTTTACAGATAATGCAATTCTGTGTTCTTTCGGTGTGAATTTCTTGATTAGTACATCAACTTCAGAACCTACTTTAAACATATTGAACGGATTTACGTTTTCATCAGACATTTCTGATACAGGAAGCAATGCTTCAACACCAGGGAAAATATTAATAAAAGCACCAAATGTAGTAACTTTATTTACAGTTCCCTTTACTATTTGCCCTTCTTCAAACTGTCCTTCAATTTGCTGCCAAGGATTTTCACCCATTCTCTTTAATGATAAAGAAATTCTCTTCAATTCATTGTCAATCTTGATAATTTTAACTTCAATTGTATCACCTAATGTTAAAACATCAGAAGGGTGTTTAATTCTCTGCCAAGAAATTTCTGAAATTGGAAGCAGACCATCGATACCATTGATATCAACAAATGCACCAAAATCAGTAATTCTTACAACATTACCTTTAACAATTTGATCTTCTTCAAGAGAAGAAAGAACGTTATCAACAACCTGATCTCTTTGTTCAGCAACAGCCTGTCTTTGAGAAAGGATAAGTTTATTTTTCTTAGGGTCAGCTTCAAGAACTTTAACTTCGATTTTCTGATCAATAAGACCTTCAAAAGGAGTTCCTGTTCTCAATTGAGAAGATGGGATGAAGCCTTTAAGATCAGCCACGTCAACTAATACACCGCCTTTAACAGTTGAAACAACCTTAGCAAGAATTGTATCACCCTGAATTTTAGCGTCATTTAATTGAGCCCATGCCTGAGCAAATGCAATTCTCTTTAATGATAACTGCATAGGATCATCGTTGTTTTCTTCTTTTAAAACATAGAATTCTCTGGTATCACCAATTTCTAATTCTTCTACGTCGCTTGAAAGTTCTCTATTAGATAAGAATGCTTCCATTTTAGCACCCTTTACACTTACTAAATAACCTTCTGATTCTTTTTTAATCACTGTACCTTCAACGATATCAGCTACATTGTTAGATTTAGCAAAGCTTTCTTCTAACAGCATTTCAAATTCATCTAATACTTGTGTCATATTTATTTTCCTTTCTGTATTTTGTCAATAACTTTATCTATTATTTTTTGCGGAGTTGAAGCACCGGCAGTAATACCGATAGATTTAACTCCTTCTAATAATTCTGTATTAAGTTCAGTATCGTTTTCAATATGAACTGTTTTTGTGCAGGCTTTAAGAATTTCTGCCAGATGCGAAGTATTAGCACTTTTTTTGGAGCCCACTACAATCATTAAATCGCTTTCTTTTGCAAGCTCTTTTGCTTCTTTCTGCCTCATTGCTGTTGATTGGCAGATTGTGTTATAAATCAAAACTTCTTTTGCAATTGTATTAAGATAATTAACGATGAGATTTAATGAAGAAACCATCTGCGTGGTTTGAACAACTACACCAACTCTTCTATGAGATTTAATCTCAGCTTCATACGGAGCAAGTTCTTCAATTGATGCTGCAACCACAACTTTATCAGAGTACAAATCAGCATTTGCTTTAATAGCCATTACTTCCGGATGATTAGATTTGCCTACAATTACAACAAAATAATCATTTTTAGCAAGTTCTACAGCTCGCTGCTGAACTTTTTTAACGTCAGGACAGGTTAAATCAACAAGTTCAAATCCGGCATTTTTAATTTGCTCAAAAATTTCCGGTGCAGCACCATGGCTTCTGACAATGCAAATTCCGTCACCTTGCTCAGGTATTTCATTTATAGTTTTTATACCCATTTTTTCTAACTCATTAATAACATCTGTGTTATGAATGAGTTCGCCTAATATATAAATATTTTTATCAGGGTTTTCCTTTTTTAACTTTATAGCAGTTTCTACGGCTCTTTTCACTCCGTAACAGAACCCTGCAAATTTGGCTAGTTTGATATCTGGATTACTCAAAAAAATTGTAATTCACTTTCTAAAGAACTAGAGGTTTCCCTCAGTACCAACATTAAACTATAAAATAATCCAAAAGTAAAGAGTTCCTAATTAGCAAGCAATTTTAGTCCTGTAATTCCAGATACAATTAAAGCTATGCAAATTAGTTTCGAAATAGTTAATGGTTCTTTAAAAATAAGTATGCCCAAAATAACAGTTCCAATTGTTCCAATACCTGTCCATATTGCATAAGCAGTTCCTAACGGCAGTTGTTTAAGAGCCTGCGACAGAAAATAAAAGCTCAGTATCATACTAATAACAGTAAAAACAGCAGGAAAAATTTTAGTGAATCCGTGAGAAAACTTTAACCCTACAGCCCAGCTGATTTCAAAGAGCCCGGCGACCAATAAATAAAACCACTGCATTTTAAACCCTCCTTTCGATTAGAAAGCCAGGGAGAAATCAAATGATTTCTCCCTGGCTTTTATCCTTCCGTGTACTTTAAAATTATATTTTAAAGTGTTCTCTCTTGGACCAGCCGGAATTCTACCGCGGAACCCTAGAAAACTTTTAATATTCAGTAAAAATGGGTGTGGTGGGACTCGAACCCACGACCAATTGATTAAGAGTCAACTGCGCTACCAACTGCGCCACGCACCCATATACAAGCTTAGAATACTACGAAGGACTAATTTCATTTACCCCCGCACCCGTATATGACATTAAAATATTATCACAAACATTTTTTATTTCAAATACATAACAAAAATTTTTTTGTTTATACGTTTAACTTAATATGAAACTCATTACAGATTACAGTATTAATAAAAAATTTCCGGCTTTTCAAGGATTACGCAGTAAGCATAAAACCCTGCAAGATTTATTTAATAACATGCCTGCGGAATGCTTTATTCCGCAAAAATCAATCGAAAAAATTTCAGAAATTAGACCTGTAATGCTTGCAGGAACAAAATGCAGAAACTCTATTCCTTTGAGAAAATTCTGGGATTTTTTTGAAATCGATAAAAAGACATTCTTAAAAGGTTTTTCTACGAACAAAGATGGTTTTGCAAACAGTTTTCTAAAAACAAAATCCTGTATACCAATTTCTACATCATATATTCATGACTGTTCCGTAATGTATCTCTTCAATAAAGAAACAAAGACGCACGCTCTTTACCATGCTGCGCCTGACTGTAAATTAGAAACATTAAATTTTATGATAAAAACTCTTATGCCGGAAGGTTTTACCAAGGGAGCTATCATACCGGGCGATTCAATTTTTTACAGAAAACACAGACATAACATGGAAAATATGTTTAATCTTATGAAACAGTCCAATCCGCACGCACTTATTAATGTTTACCACGGCACTACAAGATATCCAGAAATTACAGGTTACAAGGGATTTGTTTATGAAATTCCAAACAAAAAGGTCAAAGAACAAATGCTGGATGGTATACTGGATGCAGAAGATTTTGGACAGGCTACTTTTAAAATATTAAACCTGCAAGGCTATAATACTTTTGAAAACATTAATCTTTGCAGTACAAAAGATGAACTTTATAAATTAAAACAAGCTTTCAAACAAGCAAAATATCCACCGGAAATTTTTAAAATATTATCAAACATAATTGATGCAAGAGAAGCTGAGTTATAAAAATAGCAAAAAATTTTTTTACGGGATTTAATATATACGTTATGAACATTTCAAAAATTCAAACTACACCAAATTTTTATAATACACAGAAACCGCAAAAAAGAGAATTTATAGACATTATCTCTGATAATGTTAGAAATCCGCGCGACGTAAATGATTGTGTTGCGGTGCCAAGAGGAATTTTTAAAGCCTATATTTACCTTATGGCAGGAAGCGGATTAATTTCTATTGCAAACTTTTTACCGCAGAAATGGAAAGGAATAAAAACTTCACTTAATGTTATAGGTGCCGGCTTAGGAATTATAAGCGCTGTTTACTTCGCGAAACCATTTGCAATAAAAAGTTTGTCACCTACTGTAAAAAAGGAAGAGCTAAATAAAAATGAAAATAAATAAACTTACCGGCTATCTGGCTGTATCAACTTTACTAGCAGCGTGTGTTTCCAGTACAAATAAAACTTTTAAGCCTCTGCCTGAAAATTTAATACCTGAGCAAATAGAGCATAAAGTAGATTCTTTGAGCAAAGAAACAAAGAAAATTATAAATGATACAACTTATCATTTTTACGGCAGAGATACGCTGAAACTTAATAAAAATTTTGCAGATAAAACTGAAAAGTTTTTGAAGGAGATTAATAAACAAGCAAAATCTAATGACAAACAAGTTATTGTTGATAAATATACAGCTCTAGAACCGTTATATCCCTGGAAACCTGCTTCACCAATGCGTGTTCCCAAAACAAAATATGTTTATGCCGGCGAACATATAAATCACAAGGCTGTAATAAAAGATTCAAAAATTTTTACTACAGATTCAACAGACATGTACATTCCGGTAGAATATTACGGTCAAATTAATCCAAAAGTTTCAAAATAAAAAAGAGGATAAGCTCACGCTATCCTCTTTCTAAACTTTTTGCTTAAATCAAACTATCTTAATTTAACAGTTACTGATTTAGCTTTTTGAGTGTATTCAAGTTTGTCTTCTCTTGATAACCAGCCTAAGCCCATTTCAGCAAAGTTTTCGTTTAAGCTAAGGTCTTTTTTCATTTTATTAATAGAAACTTCACCTTTGTTAGAAAGGTAGTTGTAGATTTGACCTGCTGATTCAATGATTTGTTCTTGAATACCTAATTTGTTGCTTTCTTTAACTCTTGCCATTTTAAATCTCCTTCTTAAATAGTGTCACTGTAATAAACTTACCCATTTATTGTATTAAAAATTTTCTTATTTGGCAAGAGGTTTGAACTGTGTTTATGGTAAAATAGTCCATAAGGAGTATGTTATTAAATTTTATTAAAGTCGATTTTCGAACTAAAGTATTAGTTGAAAAATATACAGAGCTTATTTCTGCGGGTGTAAAACCTTCGGAAATACTGGTTCTTGTCCAAAATTCAACTTTAAAAAAACAATTTGTTGATAAAATTTTAGAAAACATCAAAATTGATGCAATTGAAAAACTTAATGTTCACTCATTTTTTTCAATTGTATATAATACACTCATTGAAAACTGGTGTTTTATTGAAAATGCTATACCTTCGGATAAACATTTTATCCTTCCAAACCTTGTCGGGCTTGAGGTTTCACAATTTTTACTTAAAGATATTTTAAAACATGTTGAAGTTAAGGGTTATAATTCTAAAAAATCTTTGCTTCATCAAATTTTCAGAAGATATTCTTTGATTGTACAAAATCATCTTTCTAATGAACAGATACAGGAACGTTCGAAAATCTTGAAAGAATCTTTTGCAGATGATGCAGAACTAATTATAAAAAAGCTTCTTTCATCCACCCTGAAATCCCGCAGTTTAGACTATCTCAGACAAACCCTGATTTTCAACCATGTATATAAACATACTGATTATTTCAAAAACATTAAATACCTTCTTGTTGATGATGCGGATGAAATGACACCTGTTTGTTTTGATTTTATAAGCTATCTGAAACCCCAGTTAAAAGATTGGATTATATGTTTTGACTCGTTAGGTTCAAGCCGGTGCGGTTATTTGAGTGCAGACACGTCGATTGAGTGTAAGCTAGTACACTTATTCAATGAAGATGTTCAGACTGATAAAAATATTTTTTCACAGGGAGAAATAATATTTTCTAACATATTAGAAAATAAGCATGAAAGATTGGAAAATTTTACATTAACCTCGCTCTCCAAACGCGCTGAAATTCTTGATTTCACGATTGAAAAGATACAAAACTTATTCAAAAAAAATATTCCTGCAAGCGATATTACAATAATTACTCCGCTTCAGGATGACATGCTCAGGTTCACACTGGAAGAAAACTTAAAACATTCATGCAATCTTATGTTTTTATCCGGCAGCGAAAAACTAATTGATAATCCGCTTGTAAAAGCAAGTTTAGGTATATTGAAACTCATGCTTGGTATTGAAATTTCTGAAATGGATTTGAGAGTTATTTTGTCGGATTATCTTGGAATACCTTTAAAATACTGTTGTCCGATATTTGAAGGTTATAAGAAAACCGGCGGCTTCCCGCCTATTTCTCTTGAATTTTATAACGAAAAATACCAGAAATTTATAGAGGTATTCGAAGAAGTAAAAGAAAAAAATACAAAACTTTCTACTAAAGTCTTTGATTTGTTTTACAAACTTGTGGACTTTGCAAATGAAACCAAAATAAACAAGTTTAATTTTTTTATTAAACAGTTAAGAGATTTTGAGAGCGTACTTGGTGCGAAAACAGTAATCGAACGTGCTGATGAGATTATTACACAGATTGAAAACTCGATTATTGCGGAAAATCCATCAACAACTTTAGAAATCGGCGAAAATGATTTAGTAATTGCAACACCGCAAAAAATCATTGATAACAAGATATCATCAAAATATCAGTTCTGGCTTGATGTTTCACATTCTGACTGGGTAAAAACCGACACAGGGCCGCTCTATAACGCCTGGGTATTTCAGGCCGACTGGACAAAAGACGAATATACGGTTGAGGATGATATTTTTCTTGCAAAACAAAAAACGGCAAGAATTTTGAGAAAGCTTCTTTTGCTTGCACAAGAACATGTCTGGGCATGTTCAAGCCTTTTTGACCCGTCAGGAGTTGAAAACCTCGGCGGCATTGAGGATTATCTCGCTGGCGAAGCAAATGAAGATGATAATAACGCTAAGCCTGTATTTAAAATAACACCGCGTGATGATCAGAAACCTGTACTTGATTATAAAAAAGGTTCAATGGCTATTTCTGCGGTACCGGGTGCCGGTAAAACAACGATACTTCTTGCTTTGATTATCAAACTGATAGAAAGGGGAGTAATTCCTACAAATATTTTCGTATTAACTTACATGGACTCTGCTGCCAGAAACTTCCGCGAAAGAATTAAAAATATGTGCCCAAATACAACACTGCTTCCAAACATAAGCACAATTCACGGACTCGCGTTAAAAATTATTAAAGAAAACTCAAATTTTGAAAGGTTAAACCTTTCTGCTGATTTTGATATTTGCGATGATACGCAGAGAATGAGAATTATCAAAGGGATAACAGGAAAATTTACAAAAACCGAGGCTGATGAATTTGATAGAGCGATTTCTGTTTTAAAATTACAGGAAGGTGACATTAGTAAACCATCGAGCGACAAGAAGATAGAAAAATTCAAGACATTTTTCAAAGAATATCAGGCTCAATTGAGAGAAGCAAACCTTATTGATTATGATGATATTTTAATCATGTCAGTTAAACTTCTGGAAAATAATCCTGATATTTTGGAATATTATCAAAACATTTGCGAATACATTATTGAGGATGAGGCACAGGATTCATCAGGTGTTCAGCAAAGATTAATAGGTTTATTGAGCGGCAAGCACAAAAACCTTATCAGATGCGGTGATATAAATCAGGCTATTACAACAACGTTTTCCAATGCGGATGTAGAAGGTTTCAGAAGATTTATTGCGGAAGCTGATACGACAGTTGAGATGAATCACTCGCAAAGATGCACGCAGGATGTCATGACATTAGCAAACAATCTGGTGAATTTTGGAAATGAAATTCTTCCAAAAGCATTTTTCACAAGCTATATGCAGGGGGTAACAGGGAAAAATCCGGTTAGTGAAAACGCGATTTTCTCAAGAGTTTTTGAAAATGCGTTTGCTGAAAGAAACTTTGTTTTGAAAGAGATTAAAAATATTCTTACGAGAAACAAAAATGCAACAATCGGAATACTTTTGAGAAACAATTATCAAGTGGCATCCTGGGCCGGCTTTATTAACGATGCGGGCTTGAAAAGTATTACAAGAAGCGAATCTTTGGGACAAAAAGGAGTGTTTAATACAATTTTTTCCATTCTTAAATTTATCCAGAATCCGTTTGATAATGAGGTTCTTGTATCAACGTATGAAACTCTTGCAGATTTAGGTTTTTATAAACAAAGATTACAGCTTGAAATCAGAGCCTCGGAAAAACCTTTTATTGAAAAGGACGGAGATGATATTGAGTCGGCAGCTCTTGCGCAATTTTTGTGGGACATGCAATACTGGCTTAATTCTTCAACGCTGCCTCTGGAAGAGTTGGTAATAAGAATAGGCTTATTTTATTACACGAGTGATATTGAGAAATCCAATGTTTATCTGATTGCAATTCTTGTAAAACGTCTGAACGCTTCGGGCAAATTTGATTTGACATTACAAAGACTGGAAGAACTTGCGAAAAAGCCGACTTTAAGCGGATTTAAATTCTTTTCAGAAGAAGAGGACAAAGATGCAATGCGCGGAAAGGTTCAAATAATGACGCTTCACAAATCAAAGGGAGATGAGTTTGAATATGTGTTCCTGCCTGAGATGGCGGAAAAAAATCTCTCTATTGATGTTAGTAAAGCAAAAACCAAGGCATCCACAATTTTTATGGAAGAAGTCCGCGCGTTTAATCCTTCTTACAAGAGTAAATCTGAACTTGAACTTCGAGAGTTTAATTCAGAAGAGAGTTTACGCTTGCTGTATGTAGCGATAACACGTGCACAGTTAAAACTCTATATCACAACTTCCGCAAAAGCAAAGGGCTGGGGCAATAAAGAAACCGAGCAAGAGCCGAGTGTGATTTTTGGAAATATTTTATTATGAGGTAACCTAAATGATAATAGATGAAGATAAATATATAGAAAAACTTGAACAAGACTTAAAGCTTGCCGGCTGGACAAATTCAATTGAAGCAAATACATATTACTCTATAATGAGATTATCAGGGGCTGATTGCATACTATACATTAACGACAAGCCTGCTGCAATAATTGAAATCAAAGTAAGCAGAAATCAAAAGATTATTTTAGAAGCTTTGAAACAGGCCAGAATATCCCCCCTAAAAATCAACAATTCTTCATTACCTTTCATATATATTTACTGTGACGGCAAAATTATTTTTCAAGACTTAAAAGATATAAGCAGTAATCCTAAAGAAATCAAAAGGTTTTACAGCCCTGATGAAATGAAAAAAATGCTTTCAACAATACCTTACGGGCCGACAAATGTAACTAATAATATTGACGTATTTCTTAAGTATCTGAAACTTGCAATTATTCTCATTTATAACAATAGATTTAATGTAAAATTAGAACAGTACTTTTCAAGCAGATTTTCTGATGATAAATTTTATTCTATTAATAACCATGAATATGGAATAAAAAGAATATTACAATTTGCGTATTTTTTATTTTCAGAAATATATCTTCTAAATTTAGAAAATACTGCATTTAATCTTACTAGCAAAAGACTGGATGAAATAAAACCTGAAGATTATAATTCTTCATTTTATAAAATAAATCTATTAAATAACACTGAAGAGTTAATTAATATTCCTCAAGGGAAACGTATATCACAGAATAATATAATAACTATTAATTTTGCAAAAGGATTTGTGCGCGACACAGAATCATACGCAATTCCAATATATGATAAATTTAGAGCAACCGATGAAGCTTTAATTCAATTTGGCGAAAGTATAAAAGGGAAAGTACAAGATTTTATATATAAGTGTACTACACGGCTGGATTCGGACAAACCTGCAAGTGAAGATTATCTTGACAGAAAAGATGATGCAAGACGTCTTGCATCATTCCTTATGCACCAAGAAACACAGACTCCATTAAATTTTGCTATTGTTTCAAACTGGGGAACAGGAAAGTCCTCTTTTGTTGAGTTTATGGATGGTGCTTTTAGAGAGCTTAAACCCAAGCATAAAAAATCTGAGTATAAAAAGCCTAAAATCATTCGTTTCAATGCGTGGCAATATAATAATGAACAACAGATAGGTGTAGCTTTATTGAATAAGATTTATTCTGAATTAAATTGGTTTGATAAAATAATTATTTCAATACAAGAATTTTTCAAGAATAAACAATATATTTTTACGTCTGTACTTATAATATTAATAACTCTTCTAGTATACAATTTTGTACCGGTTCACTCATTTCTCGAAAACAAGATTTTTTCAAACTCATTTATGGATAATTTTATTAAATTAACCAGTTTATTTCTTGGTTCCGGAGGTATAATTGCATTAATATGTAAAAGTTTCAAGTATTTAGAGAAAATTTTTGGGAAACTATCGTTATATAAATATGACAATTTATGTCGTAAGCACCTTGATTTAAAACATCTTATTAAAGATGAAGTTTCAAAAGTATGTAAACTCCAGACTAAAAGAAATGAACGCCTTATTGTTTTTATAGATGATCTTGACAGATGCAAGCAGGAAGCTATTATTACACTTTTAGATGCCTTATCAATATATTTTTCTTCTGATTGTGATGTTATAGCGATTCTAAACATTGATATAAATATTATTATAGGAGCAACAAACAAAAAATTAGGACAAAAAAATAAAAATAATAATGCCGCTGCAAGGTATTTGGAAAAAATAATTCAATTAAATTATAATCTTCCTAAAATTTCAGCACCACAATATAACAAATTACTTTCCAGCCTTCTTCCTTGCAATGATAGTAGTATTCATTCACCACTTATAAAACAAGCTGACGCACAGCCACAAAGAGATAATATTACAATAGAAAAAGCTGACACTGAGGAGAAACCAGAAGAAAACAATAACTACTCAGTAATTAAACTGGAATTACCACAAGACATTGCAGATGCCTTAAAAGACTTTTTCCTGCTTTATGGAGATTTAATACAATTCAGCCCCAGAAAAGTCAAAAGAATTGTTAATATTTTAAGAATTTTAAACAGTGATTTAAACTCAAATAATATTAATATTGAACCTGAAGCACTAACAGCCGCGGTCTGCCTTATTGAAAGATATCCGGAAATGTCGCAAATAATAGCTTCAAAACTGGAAAATACTAATACACAGGAGATAAATTTAATGGCTGTACTAGAGGAAATACCGGATAGAAAAGAATCATTGCTGTCAAATTTAAATATAAACATAAGCAGAGAACATTACAATTATATTCGTAAATATATTTTTGACATAGGACAATCCTAAATATTATACGCAATAAACCTGCAGAGTTCGATAATTTTTTCGGGGTAAATACCGATTATCAGAGTTGCAATTGCCGTCGCAATTAGTACAAATTTCTGCGAAAATACAGGAGTAAATGTTGGAATATTTTCGTTTTTATCACATTTAACAAATAACGGAATAAGAATTTTTAAATAATAATAAAGAGCAACAACAGTCAAAATCAAAAGCGCCAGCAAGAACGGTACAAAAAACAACCCGGAATTGGCAATCGCAGTAAAAAGATAAATTTTTGCAACAAAACCCGATGTCACAGGTATCCCTGCAAGAGCCAGTATTGAAAACGCATAAGCACCCGCAAGTCCGTGGTTTTTATAAAATAAACCCTGAAAACTATTTACGTCCATATCGTGTTTATCTCCGCAGATATTTAAGAATGCAAATGCCGCAATATTCATCAGTACATAGCATAGAAGATAAAATATTACAGTTGAAAGATTATAAACAGAAACCAGACAGGCCGCTAAGAGAACATAGGAAGAATTTGCCGAAGCCGAACATGCCAGAATAGCCTTAACATTATTTTCTCTCACAGCATATGTATTTGCCCAGAGTGCTGTAATCAAGCTTATCACAGCAATTGTGAAAGTAAGTTCAAAGCTGTTGCTTAAAGGAAATACAAAAAGTCTGCATACAATTCCGAACACAGCAAGTTTAGGTATAGTTGACAAAAAAGCCAGAACCGAGCTTTCAGTCCCCTTATACACATCAATAACCCAGTTGGCAAACGGGAATACTGCAAGTTTTGCGATAAGCCCGAGTACTATCATTATAGAAGCAATAGCATACATTATTGAAGGATCTTGATTCATAACGGTTTCATAAATCTCCGAAAGATTTATAGAACCGCAAATTCCGTACAGGTATGAAACTCCGAAAAGAAAAAATCCGGTTGAAACAGCAGAAGTCAGCAAATACTTAAACGAAGCTTCTTTTGAATAATATCCTTTTGCGGCTGCAATCAAGAAATAAGTTGAAAAACTTAAAATTTCAATTGATACAAAAAGCGTTAAAAAATCATTTGCAGAAACGATATTCATAGCGCCGAAAATCCCCGCAAGCAGAATTGCATGGAAAGTATAAGCATTACCTTTAATTGTCTTAACAAGGCCTCTTGTTAACAAAGCCGTAAGAAATCCACAGACGAGTATCATGAAATCAAATAATAATGTATAACTATCAGACATTAATGAATCTTTGAACGCAAAATACTGCGGTTCTGTCTGCACAGTTGTCAGGAGTATAATACTCAAAGAAATACCGATAATTGAAACAAGCCTTGCATATCTGTACAGCCTTGGAGAAAAAATCAAGCTGAAAATAAGCTGGAGGATAATAAAACCTCCAAGGCACATTTGCGGTAATAAGATATTAAAAATATCGTTTAACATATTAACCTCCAAGCATCCCTAAAATCGTTTGCGGGAAGAGTCCAAAAATTACCAGTCCTGCAAGAATAGAAGCAAGTACAATAAATTCATGAACGGTTATATCATTAACCTTTTCATACGTCTCCGGCAGTTCTCCAAAAAATCCTTTGTGCAGGAATTTTAACATATAGCAGGAACTTAAAATTAAAAGCGGAAGCGAGAATACAGATACAAGTTTTAATACATCTGAAAAATCTGCGTTCAAAGCACCTATCATTGTAAGGATTTCACTAATAAAAGGCGCAAAAGCAGGTATTCCGATTGATGCAAGAACAATCACCACAGCAAATCCGAACAATCGCGGCATTACAACAGCAATTCCAGAGAGAGTATTAATATCTCTGTTTTTACATCTCAGATAGACAATTCCTGCTATCATAAACAACCCGCAGGTTACAAGAGCATGTGCAACCATATGAAAAACCGATGCAGAAAGCCCGATTTGATTTATTGCACATAATCCCAGAAGAACAAGCCCCATATTGGAAATGCTTGAATAAGCTACAATCCTTTTAATATCAGTTTGAGCATATGCTACAAAAGCTGTATAAATAATATTTACAAGCGCAAAAACAGCTAAAATCGGTGCAATTGTTATAAATGCATCTTCCAGCGTCTGATAATTAAATCTGTAAATACCATAAGCACCGGTTTTTAAGAGAATACCGGCTAAAATCATACTAACAGGAGTCGGCGCATTTGTATGCGCATCCGGAAGCCACGTATGCAGAGGTATTATAGGAAGTTTTACACCAAATCCGATTAAAAGACAGATTGATATCAAATTCTGAATATAATCAGGAATTGATGAAGAATTTATATCAGAAAATACAGCTGATAATATTCCGTTTGAAATAAAGTTGTAATAATGCAGAAGTAAAATCCCGAGCAGCATTACCATACTCCCGAGGAACGTAAACAGAACAAACTTTATTGCAGAGCTTTGAGCCATCGGATTTTCATTTACTCCCCATTTACCCCCGATTAAGAAGTATGCAGGAATTAATTCTAATTCCCAGAACAGGAAGAACACAAACATATCTCCTGCAGTGAAAATACCCAGTATTGCACTCATAAGAAGCATAAGCATTGAATAGTAAAACTTATGGTTTGTGCGGATATTGAATTTACTTGCGAAAGAAGCGAGCAGGAACACAAATGAAGTAAGTGCGGTTAAAATCATTGAGATATTATCAAGCTTAAAAATAAATTTTACACCGATTGATTGTATCCAGTCCAGACCGAAGAAATGAATTTGGTTTACATAAGGATTTGCCGGGTCAAAAAATATCAGCATCAAAATCGTATATAAGAAATGAAACCCGAATACGCTTTTTGAAAATCGTCTTACGACTATTTCATTCCGCGTAAAAAGCGGAGATATCAAAAACATTGATACAACAAGCGGCATAAATATTAAAAATGGTATTGATAAAAATATATCCATATCTCTCCTTTAGCTTATTTGACTTAAAATTACCTTATATGCAATTATTACCAGACTTATTATAACAGTTACCAGTATAAACGCATATGCATTATAGCTCTGCACATTTCTGCTCTGGAGTTTCATATCCCAAAGAGAAAGCTTTCTGGTAAAATCCGCAGTCAGACTTACAGATTTATTCATAATATTTTTTTCTATCCACCCTGCAGTTTTAACCCCGCATTTTGAGGCTAGAATTAATGGTTTATAATTCCCGAAAACCTTTACATCAATAAAGTTCATTGCTTTGGCAAATTTC
>UNSK01000036.1 GCA_900552525.1 Candidatus Gastranaerophilales bacterium
GTTTTCAACCGGCGCTTTTCTTTCTGCAACTATGCCTCATCATCGTCCAAATATCTATAATCCATTATACTTCCTTCGTACTCTGTCAAATCGTCCCCGTAAAACATAGACATGTTGTTTACTATTCTGTTTCTATCCTCGATTTTTTGTTTTTCAATATCAGAGTTGACGCCGTAAGCATTAATTTCGGCATTTGTAACTTTGCCGTCGTGGTTAGCATCAATGTCGTCAAAGTGTGATAGCACCGTTTCCTGCAAAGAAGAACTCATACCGGAAGAAGCTCCTAAAGACATTATCTGCTCTCTTGTAAGCCCTTGAGTAGCCATATTATTCATTAATGTTTGGATTTCGTCTGCAGAAATTGTACCATCTCCATTTTTGTCCACACTATTAAAATTAGTTGTTAAATAAGATGCAAATGTTGAACCATAGGATGTGTTTGTTACATTAGTATTGGTTAAAGCTGCATTAAGATTTTCCAGCGTTAAGCCGTCACTGTACTGGCTTGAAAGTAAAGAAAAAGAGTTTGTTAATCCTGCATTTATTCCACTGAATAAAGAAGATCCGTCCAGTCGTTTGCCCATAATATATCTCCTTGTGCTTAGTTTACATTTATACATGTTCAGTTTAATGTTTTTTATATAAAAGTCAATTATACAAAAATATGAGAGATTAACAACTAAAGTTGGAGATTAATATTCGTTTATGGTATAATGATATAAGAGGGTATTAATATGTTTAAACGTAAATGTAAAATCACTTTTATTTCACACGGCGCAACTGTTCATACAATGGACGGTATTATTTGTGATACAGAAAAATACCCGAAAATAAATGAATTTGGTGAAGAAGAAATAGAAAAAGTTTGTGAATACCTTGAAAACAGGGCAGTAACTTACGATAAAATTTATACTAGTTCATCTGCCAGATGCACACAATCTGCTCAAATTATTGCCAAATTATTTAAAAAAGAAATTACTTCCATAGACCTTCCTGCAAGAAACCACGGCGAGTGGAGCGGAAGATCGTATTCTGATGTTTTTGATGAGTTTGGACCGGAAGCTATTATACAGAAACCAGAAGGCGGGGAATCTCTTGAAGATTTTAATAAAAGAGTTTCTAAAGTCATCGATAAACTTGTTGAAGAAAACAAAGGTAATCGTATAATAGTAGTTACAACTACTGATGTAATCCAGTCTGCAATAGCAAAGACTCTTAATCTTGATCCGGTAAGCCAGTTTAAAAACCTTATAAAAACAGGCACACTAACACAGATTAGTTATTTTGAAGATGATTGGTCAAGTATAATTTATTCGGATTATATGCCTATATAGCGGTATCGTCTAGTGGTTAGGACGGGAGATTCTCATTCTCCAAACAGGGGATCAATCCCCCTTCCCGCCGGTAAGTAACACTACCAATAGATTACTATATTGCCATCTGGGTTATATCTGTGTAAGCTGATACCAGCCTGTTTCTTACCTGTACAGCCATTTGCATATTTAAAGAAGCTTTTTCTGCTGCAATCATTGCATCATGGATACTTGTAGAGCCGCCCATAGCAATGTCTTCCTGCATTTTGTCAGCCGTAATATGAGCATTGTTGACAGCATTAAGGCTGTTTGAAAAAGCATTTCCCAAGCTGGAAGCAAAATTTCCCAAGCCTGTCGGATCGGCTTTATCTTTTACAGGATAACTTTTGGCAGCATTCTCAAGAGCTTCTTCAAAAGCATTTTTGTCTATCTCAAACGAAGCCTGCCCTTTCAGATACTTGTTATAATCATCTATAGCATTAAGATTATAAGTCGTATTAAATTCACTTATCCCTGTTGTAAATTCCATTTAAAACCCCTTTTTATTTGTAGTTTCACTTTAAGGGAGACCTGTAGTTTTAATGTAAACTTGTAATATTTCGATTGTCTCCCGCCCCAATGTCTACGTACGTAGTACCTAAATGTTCATTGCGGTCTGCATCATTGTTTTAACGTTTTCTGCAACTGTTGCATTGGCTTCGTAAGCCTTAGATGCAGATATCATTCCAACCATTTCTTCCACAATATTTATATTTGGAAGATCAACATACCCTTCTTCATCAGCATCCGGATGAGATGGGTCATACACAGTTTTAACCCCGTTTTCGGCTTCATAAATTTCATCAACTCTTACTCCGCCTGTTATCAAACCATTATTTAAGGAAACATTTGCATTTATAAGCATGTTTCCTGTTCTTGGATCAAACTGAGCATCTGGATTATTTGCAGCAAAATTTGAATATCCGCGGTTAACAGCATCATCGTAAACAGTTCTGAAAGACACATCTTTTTTTACATAAACACCTTTTGAACCGTCTGGCTGACGTGTAGTATTTATATTTGCAATGTTACTTGCAACTGTGTCCATTTTAATTCTCTGAGCGGTCATTCCAGAACCGGCTATGTCAAAAATATTAAAACTCATAAGCTACTCTTTCTCTACTATTGTCCCTGGATTGCAGACGATACTATAGAAAACTGTCTTCTTTCCAGATTTGATAAAACCATATACCTTGTACCTGTTTTCGACAAATCCATCATTTCACGTTCAAGTTCTACGTTGTTTCCATCGGAATTTGTTCCGCTGTAAATATCTGTAACCACCTGCGGGTTAAACTGCTCCATTGTATTCGCCTTCAAATAAGCTTTCTCCTGCTGCGTCGGTGTTCTATAAGTATGAACATCGCCTGTAAAAACATCTACCATTGGCGGTTTATACTCAATGCTATTCTGCCCTTTGATGTAATCCTTCAAATCCTCATTTTCAATAATTTCAGCAAGCTGGCTCTCGAATGCAACTTCCTGCCTTTGAAACCCCGGAGTCATAACGTTGGCAATATTGGAAGCTATCGCATGCTGTCTGCTCATAAGCCCATCCATACCCAGCTTTGTAATTTCAATTGTTCTATTGCTGATTAAATCCATTATTAACCTCTCACCCCGTCAACCAGACCTAACTTAATTAAAAATTCAGTATAATCATCGCCTGTATGCTCAAGTTTTAATTGCCCGAGCTGTTCTTCAATCGATTTTTTGCAGATGCTTAGCCCTAGACCTGAGCCGCCGCTTTTTGTTGTAAATCCTTTTTCAAAAATACGCTCAGGCTCGTTTATTTTTCCAGCGTTATTAATAATTCTAATTGCTGCAAACTCTCCCCTCTTCTCCGCCTTAATTTTAACATACTTACCATTTTCGTCACTCAAATTCTCTGTGCCAAAAGCCTCAACAGCATTCTTTACTAAATTAACCAGAACTGCTGTTAAACTATCTTCATCTGCCAGAACTTTTAAATTAGCCTTGCTCTCTACAATATACTCAATATTTTTGCATTCAAAGTATACTTTAGTCAAATCTTCTACAATTTTAATGATATTTTTTAAATCACACTGCTTTAGTTCTTTGCTCTGCGTTGACTTCAAAGCCAGAAGAGAATTGCCTGATATCTTCACTGCTCTTGAGATACAGTTCACTCCGTTTAAAATCGTTTCATCAGTTATTCCGTTCTTTTCACAGTACTTTCTTATAATTTCACCGTATAAATCGCATATGGAAAGCTGATTTTTTATCTCATGAGCAACTTCTCTAACTTCGGCAGAAGCTTCTGCCGGTTTAGCCTGAAACTCTGCAAATCCCAGCACTGCATCTTTCGCTGCTTCATCCATATTCTCAACCAGACGCCTGATAGAGGAATTTAAAAGTATGTTATCACGTCTGTCCGGTCTGAATTTTTCCTGAAACTGCCTGATATCAATTATTGAGTTTCTGTTTATAATATCCAGCGCCTCATCTTGAAGTTTTGAGTTCCAGATTGAATAATATCTAACATAGTTCTTGCTGTCAGTTTTGTTATCCCATATAAATATAGAAACAAATCTGTGTGTCATAACACATAGAAATTCGGTATCAGCCCAAACTCTTTCCCTCAAATTTTCACTCTCATCTGAAAAATTATAAGCTTCAATGTCTGAAAATTCTACCCGTTTTATTAATCCGGCAAGTCCTGTTTGATTTATTATTCTATACAAAACGACACCTGCTTCAGGATTATCAAGCAAAGGTTCTAAGACAGCACGAATTGCACATCTCAAGATTTGTTTTGTTATAAACTTATTATCCTGAGATTCAATCAAACCCTTTAAATAATTTTGCTGTCTTACAATCTTTTTCATAGCCTGAACCTTACACTGCAAGTTTAACCTTTTTAGTTAAAAAGCCATTGTTTATAGCGTATAGAACGGCCTGTGTTCTATCATTAACCTGTAACTTTTGGAAAATATTGTTTACATGGGTTTTTACAGTTGTTTCTGATATGAATAATTTGTTGGCAACGCCTTTATACGTAATACCCTGTGTTAATAACTCCAAAACTTCTTCTTCTCTCTGAGTCAGGTAATTAAGCAGATTTTCTTCTTCTTCAGCAGCATCCTTCTTCTCTGCTTCTTCTCTAAATGTCTGCTGAAAGTATTCAAAAAATCTTGAAGACAATGCAAGCGGAAGATAAATTTTTCCATTTAACACTTCTTCTATTGCATAAATTAATTGAGCTGATGCCATAGTTTTAAGTACATAACCTTTAGCTCCTATTTTCATAGCTCTAAAGATTAAATCAGCATCATCATATCCTGATAACGCTAAAACTTTAGTATCCAAATCAAGTTTAGCGATTTCCATAATACCTTGCAAGCCATCACGTTCCGGCATATTCATATCCAGAAGAACAACATCAGGCTGATATTTCTTAATTAAATTAAGCCCGACAGTAACATTAGTTGCAATTCCAACTACGTCAAAAGTGCCTTCTAGATTCAAAAGCTCCCTAATTCCTGCTAAGTGCTCATAATTGTCATCAATAAGCAGCACCTTTGATTTCTTCTTAAACTCTCGTCTCATACTCTCTTCTCCCCTATCATGTAAATTTAGTATTTTTTATTCGTTATTACACTATATATATTACCTCCTTATAGAGGAGATTTTCATCAATATGATGATTGATTTTACAGCGTTTGAGGTAGATTGATAGATATAGACCATATGGTCAATAAAATCGCTGAATATCAGTAATAACAATATTTTAAGATTATGAATCAACTCAAAATATAGAGCATACAGTGTAGATGAAATGGAGGATACAAGCAAAACACAGATAGTACAAAGAGAGTAGGTGATAAATATATCAAAAAAAAAAGAGCGGATTTAGATTTCCGCTCTTTTTATATAGTGTTAAAAATATTAGTTATCGAATGCCCATCTAGCAGCTGCACCGTTAGGAACTGCAAAACCGCCTCTTAATCTTACACCAAATTGGTCTTTGATTACACGTCTTGCTTTAACAGTACAATCTGTTGTTGTATCATTCTGAGCTGCATTGTTCAACATACCAGCATTACCCGAACAGTTAGATAATAAGTTAGGACCTTTAGCACCGTTTGTATCATATATTACAGAAATACCGTAAACTAAACCATCTGATTGCATTTTATTAACCTTTGCATTTGTAACTAAAGTTGTAGCGTCATTTTTAAATGCAATAGCTGAACCATCTCTAAAGAACATAACATAGTTGCTTGCACCGTTGTTAACAGCTTTTGCCTGATTTGTTGTAGTACCGGTTAACTGATAATCGATTGTTGTACGGTTTGCTAACAAACCATATAAAGATTGAGATTCAGTGTTGTTAGTTGAGGTTTCATTAAAAGAACCATAGTCAAACCCTGCAATAGCTGAATTCATCTGAGCTGCTTCAGTTAGAGTGTTAATACCTTTTTTCAAAGCTGTTCTTGCTTGTTGTTCCTGAGTGTTTGTCATCAATGCAGGAAGTGTTAACGTAGCAACAACACCAATAATGGCCAAGGTGATTAAAACTTCCGCAAGAGTAAAACCGTTCTTCTTCATCATAATATTCCTTTCTCTTCTTATATTTATGTGAAATTTTTCTTCTTACATCTATATCTATTTTAACAAACTTAGATAATCGTGTCAATATAATATTCAATAAAGATTAAAAACTATGCAAGAACTTCAAATTTATCCGCACGGGTCCTGATTAATGATATTGCAGCCTGAGAATTTAAAAAGTTCAATGCCCCCATAAAGCTTTGTTTATTACTTAAACCACTCCTTGCTTCCTGCATAGTGGATGCAATTGCAGCACTTGTAATCTGCTCATTTATTATGCGGCTCTGCCCGTTCACACGCAATTTTGGCTCCTTTATCGGAAACCCGATTGCATTATCTTCTTCTTTTGTGACAGTCTGAACTTCTGAAGGAGCATGATTTTCTTCCGCCGAAGAAGTATTAATAATCTTTGAAAAAGGATTATCCTTACTAACAAAAGAATCTCTGGCCAAATCCATTACATCTGTCTGAACCTCGTCGCTCATGCCTTTTGATCGCTCTTGAACACGTCTAAAAATCATGTCTTTAAGGGCATCTGCTTCGCTTTTATTAACAATTGAATCAAATTTGTAAGCCATAATTATCCTCGTTATATATATATAAAAACATAAATGTAAAGAAAATTGACAATTTTATATATAATTAATATATATTTGTTACATAAGTTAATATTTTGCTTTTTTGCAGTTTTTCTGAGTATGACTGGCTTATATGCAAATAACTTAAAGAATTGTCCGGATATTTATGTAAATTTATTGACGGTATTATTTGTATTTTTCTTGGTTTTAGTGTACAATGAAATTGCTATTTATATTTCGGCTAGTGTAAAATCTTAACAGGAAGGATAATAACCGACCTGTTTTCTTTTGGAGGGGGGTAAATATATTAAGCTTTGCGCAAGAACTACCAGTTTAGCGTCATTCAAACTACCTCCAAGCTTATCCACTCCTCGGCAATATATTTTTTCCAGCTACTTAATATAATGATTGTACGATGTCTAAATCAAAGTACAAAAAAAGGGATATTTACACACTTATTATAATGGCACAACATGGAGAATCCAAGGCTCTTGAAGAGCTTGTAAGACGTGTGCAGAAAAATATATTCGCTATGTTCAGCTATCTGACTGACAGGAGGCAGGATATTGCTGACTTAACGCAGGAAGCGCTTCTTAAGATGGCGCGAAATATAGCATCATTGAAAGATCCTGCGCGTTTCAAACCATGGCTTAATCAAATTGTTACAAATATTTTTTATGATTATGTAAAAAAACATGCTCGTGATAAAAAAATCGATTTAGACAACGACAAACTTCTTGAAATTAAAGACAAAATTGGGTGCGAACCGGGAGAAAAATGCCTGTTTGCTGAAATGGAAAAATTAATCAAAGCTGCTTTATTAAATCTTCCTGAAAATTTGAGAATCGTTATTGTATTAAGAGAGTACGAAGGTTTAAGCTACGAAGACATATCAAAAATTACCAACACCGCGCTCGGGACTGTTAAGTCAAGAATTTCGAGAGCTAGAATTAAACTTCAGGAAGAACTGAAGGAGTTTATATAAGGGATAAGTTATACATATAAAGGAGTAATACAACATGGAAATAACATGTGCACAGATGGATGTTCTACTCTCTTTTTACATAGAAGGAGATTTGAGCAAGGCTTTAAAAATCAAAGTTGAAGAACATTTAAAAAATTGCTCATCCTGCAGAGCAAAATATAATATTGTAAAAGGCATGCTTGATGATTTAAAATCATCGATTGATGATAAGGAAGAAATTTGTTCGGCAAATTCAAACAGCCAGTACCGAATTTTTCAGAATAACCTGTCTGCATATATAGACAATGAACTTCCGTCAGATGAGAGTATTAAAATAAAAAAATATACGATAAATAATAAAAAAGCTAGAAAAGAGCTAGAAGATACTTATAATATCCGACGCTTGATGAGTGAATCATTTAATAAAACAAAGATGGATGCCCGGCAGGACTTTTCAAGAAACGTAATAAGGCAGTTAAATCCAAATGAAGAATATAATTTTTCTTTTCACCCTGTCATAAAATTAGCAATCGCATTTGTAATGACTGTCCTTGTATTATCAGCAATAATTGTCTTTTCTTTGACATTTTCATAAAAAACGGGCTCTTTATGAGCCCGAATTTTTATTTTTACTAACCTTCTTGAGGAACTTCTTCTGCTTCAGGTTTAGAACCTTCTTTTCTTTCAAACACAATCTTATCATCTTGAAGTTTCAGTAAGATTGTATCACCAGGCTTGTATGCATTTGTAAGAATTTCTTCCGCAAGCTGGTCTTCAATCTTTTTCTGGATTAACCTTCTTAGCGGTCTTGCACCGTATGCCTCGTTATAACCATCTTTTGCAAGATAATCTTTTACCTCATCTGTAACTTCTATAGAAAGTTCACGTTCTGATAGACGTTTGAACAAGTCTTTCATCATCAAGTCAACGATTTCACGGATTTCTTCCTTGCTCAGATGTGAGAATACGATAATATCATCAATACGGTTTAAGAATTCAGGTCTGAATGCCTTTTTCAATTCTTCGTTAACTGTTTCTTTTAATTTCTCGTATTTATCTTTCTTAGCGTCATCAGCAGTAGAGAACCCGAGTTTGCCCTGAGTTGTAATCATGCTTGCACCGACGTTTGAAGTCATAATAATTACAGTATTTTTGAAATTAATATGTCTACCTTTTGCATCTGTCAGACGTCCGTCATCAAGAATCTGGAGCATTATATTAAATACGTCCGGATGGGCTTTTTCGATTTCATCAAAAAGAATAACTGAATAAGGTTTCTTTCTAACGAGTTCTGAAAGGTGTCCGCCGTCATCGTAACCTACATACCCTGGAGGTGAGCCGATAAGTTTTGCAGTAGAATGTTTTTCCATAAATTCTGACATATCCACTCTTATCATATTATCTTCGCTGCCAAAAATAGCTTCTGCTAAAGCTTTTGCAAGTTCTGTTTTACCAACACCGGTAGGACCAGAGAAGATAAAGCTTCCAATAGGTCTGTTCGGAGATTTTAAACCAACTCTTGCGCGTCTAATTGCTTTTGATATAGCAGTTACAGCGTCGCTCTGTCCGATTACTCTTGCGTGAAGTGTATCTTCAAGCTTTAATAATCTTTCAGACTCGCCTTCTGTAAGTTTTGTTACTGGAACGCCTGTCATTGTAGCAATAACTTCTGCAACATCTTCTTCTGTCACAGTCGGCTTATTAGCATCGTTTTGACGCCTCCATTCTTCAGAAACTTCACGAATACGATCTTTCATGTTAGCTTCATCATCACGCAAAGCTGATGCTCTTTCAAACTCTTGATTTCTTATAGCATCTTCTTTTTCCTTGATAATTTCTCTCAATTCTTTATCAAGTTCTTTACCTTCAGGAGAAAGTGTACAGACTTTTAATCTGACCTTAGAACTTGCTTCGTCAATTACGTCAATTGCTTTATCCGGCAAAAATCTGTCATTGATATATTTGCTTGATAATTTTGTTGCAGCAACAATCGCTTCGTCAGAGATATTAAGGTTATGGTGTTCCTCGTATTTTGGTTTCAAACCTCTGATAATTTCAATTGTTTCATCAATTGACGGTTCTTCAATAATTACAGGCTGGAATCTTCTTTCAAGAGCAGAGTCTTTTTCAATATACTTTCTGTACTCATCAGAAGTTGTAGCACCGATTACCTGAATTTCACCTCTGGAAAGAGCCGGTTTTAATATATTAGCAGCATCAATAGCACCTTCTGCAGCACCAGCTCCGATAAGTGTATGCATTTCATCAATAACAAGAATTACATTTCCTGCCTGACGAATTTCGTCCATAATCTTTTTAAGACGTTCTTCAAATTCACCTCTATACTTAGTACCTGCAATTAAAAGCCCCATATCAAGCTGAATAATCTTTTTATTTTCAAGAATATCAGGAACTTCATTATTAACAATTCTGATTGCAAGTCCTTCTGCTACTGCAGTTTTACCAACACCCGGTTCACCTAAAAGCACCGGATTATTTTTAGTTCTTCTTGCAAGAATTTGTATAACACGTTCAATTTCTTTTTCTCTGCCTACAACAGGGTCAAGACGCTGTTCGGAAGCAGCTTGTGTTAAATCAGTTCCAAACTCATCAAGACTTGGAGTTTTTACCTTGCTAGCCTGAGAAGACGATGATGAACTGCCAACACCCGCACCTGAAGTTTGAGGTTTTGAATCACCAAGCATCTTAACAACATTGCTTCTTACTTTATTTAAATCAACACCGAGATTTTCAAGCACTCTTGCGGCAACGCCTTCTCCCTCGCGGATTAAGCCTAGCAACAGGTGTTCTGTGCCGATATAATTATGGCCGAGTTGTCTGGCTTCATCCCAGGATAACTCCAGAACTCTTTTTGCTCTTGGTGTAAATGGAATTTCTACTGCAACAAACCCTGAACCTCTTCCGATTATTTTTTCAACTTCAATTCTTGCATCTTTGAGATTAACTCCCATTGATTTAAGAGTTTTTGCTGCAATACCTGTACCTTCTCCAATTAGTCCGAGCAAAACCTGTTCGGTACCTACAAAATTATGTCCAAGGCGTCTGGCTTCTTCCTGAGCCAGCATAATAACTTTTATCGCCTTTTCAGTAAAACGTTCGAACATTAAAAAAATTCCTCTTCTTATAAATATATTTATCTTAGTATATATTACAAAAAAAGTGCACTTTTTTCAAGGGGGGAAGGAAACAACAAGCAGGGCAATTTTTCAAACGAAAAATACTTTATATATTTAATGGGGAAATAATTGATGGCTGAACATAACTATACAGATACTGCTATAGGTATCGGCTCCGGATATGCTGTAAAAAAATATTCAGAACAAATTTTGAAAAAACCTTACAGCATATATTTGAAAGACTATCGCAAAAAGTTTTTTAACGATGCCGAAAACCAGATATTTAAACAAAAAGGCTTTGAAACTTTCACAAAATTAGGTTTGGATAAACAAGGCATCACACTGATTGATATTAATCCGGCAAACTGCGATGCAGAATTTGCGAAACTCAAATTCAAAGGCAAACTATCTGACTACAAAAAAGCTGCGGACGGCAAACAGGCTTTTTTTCATCCCGCAGCAGAAAGTATAGCTGTTAATTGCGACAAAAGAGCGAGTTCTATTTTTCACGAAATGGGGCACGTGCATAATTACACAGCTGCTGACTGGAAAAACAAATTATATAAAGTCAGGATGTTGTCTAAACCAGCAGCCTTTTTAGCCCTGACAGCAGGATTATGCACTGACAAAGACTCTTTCTTTAATGAGAATTGCGGGAAGCTGACATTTGCAGCACTTACACCGATTATTGCAGAAGAAGCTCTTGCAAGCAAAAACGGACAAAATATGGCAAAAAGTGTACTTCCTGCGAATTTGTTTAAAAAATTAAAAGCAATAAATGCCAGAAGCCTTGGCTCATACATATTTGGCGCAATTGCAACAAGTATAGCGGCAGCTTTTGCAGTTGATGTCAAAAACAGGATTGCACAACCTGCATAAATTATTTTATATTCGGAAAAGCATAAATTGTACCGTCAGTTCCGCGCCATTTCATATAGCCTGTTTTAGGTGTTTTATCTATGTCCACAACAGATACTAAGGCCCAGTTGCCGCGGATTACTGTTAGTTTGATTTGTTTTACAAATCTCAGCGTAGCAACATTTTGAGATAAATCCTCACTCTTTGCGTGAAGGGTTTCTATCTCATCAGGTGCGTCTTTCAAAATTCTTAACCCGTATTTTCTGCCATACATATTATAAAAACTCAGCCACGGCAGGAATTGAAACCTGTCTTCCGTCTGTACCCAGCCTTTTGCCCCTGTAATCTTATCATAAATAACTTCTACCCAGCCATCATCACCGATATCAGATACGTATAAAAAGCCCAGTTTTTTTTCATTAAGTAAAACAGCAAAAACATTATCCGGCATTGTATTCGGGTCATACGAAAAATCGAGTTTTTTTATAACCGCCGAATTAGCCTCTGGGTGAGAATATAATGTTATGTTCTCACCGGTTTGATACATACCTATTGCATTTTTTGGAATTGAATTCATATAAAACGGCATTGTATCCGCCAAAACCGGCATCATAAAAAACAAACATAATATAATTAAAAATTTTTTCATAAACCAATCTCCTTGATTAAAACAATCCTACAATCCGACCTTTTCGTCAAGTTTGAAATAATCAATCATACTATAGATAGAAACAAGTTCGTTATAAAACTGATTGACAGCCCCGGGTTTCTCAAGTGATTTGAACAGGCTTCCTACTTCGAAAAGGTTTTTGTTAGTACTTATTGCAAACATTATCTTATCTCCATAAAAAGAACATTTTGCCTTTTTAGCTCCGAATGCTGTGTTAAGATTTTGAAACCTTTCAATAAAAGCCGTTGTTAAAAGATACCGTGCTTCAACCTGATCAGAAGAATAAGCATTAAACTTTTTGCAGAACTTCGGATCTTCGAGCTTAACTTCATCAAGTCTTTCCTCATCTTTGTACAAAATTTTTGAGCCTCCCCAGCATATTAGTCCCAAAACCACAAAAGCTATAAGGCAGCCTGCCGGTTGTTCTATTAACATCTGTATTAAAGGCATTGATAACCCGAGCCATAAAAGCAGCCACGAATTTTTTGCTGTACAATCACCCTTTGTAGCAATCATAGTCCGGTTTCTAATTATTTTATTCGATTTGAACTGTATTACAACTCCCTTAAAAACCGGTATACAGGTTCTGCTTTTTCCCGAGCCGCTTATCTGAAGCAGATTTGTTTCACAAATCTTAAACGGCACGCCTTTAAAGCTTCCGGAAAATTCATCATCAGTATATCTGGTATTAAAATTGGAAAATAATGCGCTTCTATTTAATTCCCAATCGTCTATAATATTTTTACCATTCTGCCATCGAATATCACCGAAAACCTCGAGTAATTTAGAAAGACAGTCCGACTTAATTTTCATTGCAAAATTTTTGATTTTTTTAGGTGCGATGAAAAGAAGCAAGATGCCAAGCGTCATAAATATCATCATTAATATTAAATATGCAACAAAATAATCACATGCAATATCGCTTAAGATACTATCTGAAAGCAAAAGCATAAGAGGGAAATTACACAGCATCAATATTCCGGATATAATCATAAACCAGAATTTTGCAAGCTCTTTTTTACGGAAAGCTTCATAACTCCTGAAAATCGGCGCAATCTTCGATTTGTAATTCTTATGAAATTCCAGTGTTCTTTGAAGATAACCTTTGTTTTTTGGCATAAAGCCTCCTTTGTTATAATCATCTGATAAAAATTTCCTACAATCCGGTCTTTTCATCAAGTTTGAAATAAGCTGCCATATCTAATACAGATGTCAATTCATTATAAAAAATATTAATTGCTTCCCTATCATCAGTAAATGCAGAATAAGCGTCAATTTCAAATAAATTTTTTGACAAACCTGATAAACCTTCGCTATCTAAAGCAAAGATTACTTTGTTTTTTAAAAAAGCACACGCTATATCTGTTGTCTTAAATGCTACTTTCAGTTTCCTAAAACGTTCCATAAAAGATGGAGTTATAAGATAACGGGCTTCTGTCTGATCAGAAGAATAAACATTATAATCTCTACAAAATTTTGGATCTTCTAAAGTTACAGGTTCCAACTTGAAAGAATGATGTCGGTCTGGTGCAAGCTTTGAAACAATAATTGTATGGCTTTCAAAAGATTTATTAGCCTCAAATGCAAGAATAATTCCCGTAAAGCCGATAAAACGGTTTACTGGGAATTTTGTTTCGCTCATTCGAAACTTGACACCTTGATATTCTCCAACGAATTCATCATCCGTAATCCTATACAATATAGGCGGGAAAAGCCCTGTTTCACAAATTTCAACTGTTTTAATGACTTCACAATTGTTATACCATTTTATATTACCGAATACCCTGAGCAGCTTGGACATACATTTCTTTTTGAAGAATAATTTTTTCTTTAATTCATTATTTTGTAGTTCTGCCCTCATAGGTTCCATAATGCTAGAGCCTAACAAGCACAAAAGTACACTAACTATAACTAATATCATCGAATAGAATCTTTCTACAGAACCAGAACAAGCTAGCATAAACGTAATTAAACTTAGAAAGCATAGCGCAGCTCCCAAATAATCATAACGGTTTTTCTCATCTGCTTTTTCTTTTTGCTGCTTATAGCTTTTTAATATAGGAATAATTTCTTCTTCATAAATCTTATGAAATTCCAGTGTTCTGTTTAAATAACCTGATTTTTGGGCCATAAATATTACTCTCTAAAGCTTAATTCAGGCATAGCTTTCTTAAGGGCAGCTCTCACATTTGCCATCTGTGTTTCAATTGCTTCATCGGTCATTGTTGCATTCGCATCCTGCATTCTTATCCTGAACGCAACAGACTTGAAACCATCCTCAACATGTTCACCTTGATATACGTCAAAGACTTCACTTCCTGAGAATACCTTATTATCAACGCCTTTTTTAATAACCTTTTCAAGTTCATCCCACGATGTTTTCACAGGAACAATTACCGCTAAATCCCTCTGTACTTCCGGGAATGCAGGCAGCTTTTTAAATCTAGGTACTGTTTCATTAACCGCAGCAATCATCATATCCAAATCAAGTTTGAATATAAACGCATTCTGGTTTAATTTCAATTTACCTTTAAGTTCCGGATGCAATTCACCATAATATCCGATAATTTCAGGTTTTTTGCCCAGCATTGTTAATACAGCTGTTTTGTATGGGTGCAGACATTTGTGAGAATCTGCAAGAGGAGAATCAGCAAGAAGCGAGAATTTTATACGTCTTGAAAGCCCGAACTCTTCCAGAAGTTTATCAACAATACCTTTTACAGTATAGAAATCAACTTCTCCGGTCTGCTGCCAGAGCGAATTTTGAACATTTCCTGTAATGACGCCAGCAAGAACCTGAGTTTCTTTAACTCCTGAGAATTTTTCATCAGCAGCGCCGATTTTCACATAGCTTCTTCCGATTTCATAACCCCAAAAATTCTTTTGTCCGTTATCATAATTGTATTTCATACAGCTTAAAACACTCGGAATAAGGGATTGTCTAAGCATTGCAAAATCCTCTGAAGCAGGATTTTCTACAAAAACAGCTTTTTCCTTATCATAAGGGATATTAAACTGTTTCAAAAGAGGCTCGCCAATCAATGAAGAAGTCTGCATTTCATTTAAGCCTGCCGCACGCATAAGGTCATGAACTTTGTTTACGACGCGTTCTGCAACAGAAATTTCAGGAGTTCCTGCTCTGTTTGGAAGCGTCGGAGTTATTTTATCATAGCCGTTAATTCTTGCAATTTCTTCTATCAAGTCACATTCTCTTGTTACATCTCCGGCACGGAAAGAAGGAACTTGAACCTTACATGCAATCTCGTTTTTGCCAAGAATAGTAAATCCTAGTTTTTCTAAGATAGAAAGGCATTTTGTAGGTTCAATTTCGCAGCCCAAAACTCTCTTAATCTGCGGATATCTCAAAGTTATTTCTATCGGTTCAAGCTTGTTTACACCTGTTTCACACATACCTTCAAACTTAGCATCAGCATACTTTTCCATTAATTCAACTGCTCTCAAAAGCCCCGGTTTGACAGCTTCTATATCAACTCCTCTTTCAAATCTGGCACAGGCATCTGATTTATATCCTACACTTCTTGAACTTTTTCTGTTTGCCTGAGGAGTAAAATAAGCAGCTTCAAGCGCAATATTTTTCGAATTATCATCAATTTCAGAGTTAGCACCGCCGAAAACTCCGCCCAGACATACCGGCTCTTTTTCCGTTGCAATAACCACTGTATCGTGGTTAAGTTGTCTTTCTACCTCATCAAGAGTTACAAGCGTTTCACCCTCTTCAGCACGTCTTACGCAAAGATACCCATTTAGTTTATCCAGGTCAAATGCATGCAGCGGCGTGCCATATTCAAGCATTACATAGTTTGTAATGTCAACAACATTATTAATTGCTCTGACTCCGGACGCAATCAATCTTTTTTGCATCCAATCAGGTGAAGGCTTAATTGCAATATTTTTCAAAACACCGATTGAATAGTATTTACACACATCACTATCTTTAATCTCAACTTTAAAATCTGCCATAGAAGTGTCATGTTGCGCATATTCAAATTTAAGCGGTCTGTTAAATAAAGCAGAAAGTTCTCTTGCAATACCTATTACAGAAACCTGATCACCTCTGTTTGCAGTCGGAGCAGTATGCAAAATATAATCCTTTTCAAAACCAAGAACATCTTCAACATTGAGTCCAAGGCCGACATTAGGGAAAATTCTATTCAAAACTAATATACCGTCTTCTTCCTGATAATTTCTATCAGAAACACCGAGTTCATCATCAGAGCAAAGCATACCTTGAGATTCAACACCTCTGATTACAGCCGGAGTAAGTTCAAACTGCTCACCGGATTTTCTGTCAAGAACTTTGCTTCCAACAGAAGCATACGGTATAACCTGTCCAACTTCAATATTTTGTGCGCCGCAAACAACAGTTTTTAGACCGGAACCGGTATTTACGGTAACCAGATGCAAGTGGTCGCTGTTTGGATGATTGTCTATTTTTTCTATTCTTGCTGTTATTATATTTGTAAACTTAGGTCTTACTTCTTCAATTTCTTCTACTTCTAACCCGCTCATAGTAAGCTCATGAGCTATTTGTTTAACATCTAAATCTTTTAAATCTACTAATTCATTCAACCAGTTTAATGAAACTTGCATACTTTCCTACCTCTCTATTTGTTTAGTTAAATTATACACTAAAGATAGCAATTTTTTTATTTTTGAGTTTTAATTAAAATGTGTAGTATATTGTGGAGAATAAAATGATTAGGGTAAATAGTTTAAGCTGTATTAATTTTGTAACAAAACCGGCATTTAAAGCTGAAAAAAAAGAAGAAGAAAAGACACCGGCACCAATAGAAAATCTTAACGGAACAGAGGCCCTCGCGGCTTACAACATAGCTCTGCAGCCACTTGAAGCAAAAGTTCCAACGGCAGTAGAGGGAGAAAAGATTTATACACCGGAAGGAAAACTCCATTCCATAGTTAATGAAGATGATGATAAAATAACTATTTACACGCCTTATGAAGATGATGAAAATTCCATTGAAAAAATTATAACAAAGGATAAAAAGACAGGAAAAGTTATTCTAGAACAGAACAACGACAGAGATGACAATGAAATATCCATAATAGAATATTCTCCTGAAACAGGAAAAGAATTACGCTATACAAGTTATGAAAACGGAAAATTGAAGTATGCATCTAAAACTGAATATAATAAAGACGAAGAAAATACTCAAAGTTATTCCGACTGGAATAAGAGTTTTTCTGTTTCAAAGCAGAAAGGTGATGTATACAGCCAAGTTGTTTTTGACAAAGACAAACAGTTAAAAGAAGTAACTCATCACAAACACGTTAAAAATAAAGAGATAGAAACTCATGCAAAATTTTATAACGGCGGAATGTATAAATTAAGCAAAAAAGTGGAAATTATCATCCCGAACGGTTTTGGCCGTGAGAAATTGAATGATTCCGAATTAAAACCTGCAGAAAAATTTGAAGTTACAGATGAGCTGAAAAACACCGAAGGAGATAAAAAATTTTACTCAAACGGTGCACCTGCTGAGATAACAAACCAGGAGTTAAGTATAAAGTTTAACCCTGACGGCACACTATCAAAGTTAAAAATGCCTGATAAGACAATATCTTATGAAGATGATATACAGGTAATTGAAGAAAATTTGGGTGAAAATAAAACAAAGACAACGTATTATTACCAAAACGGGAATTATCGTGTAAATATTCAGGATAATGACAAATTCAAAGAATTTGGATTTGATAAAAATAATAAACCTACAAGCTACAGAGAAGGAACCGTGAACGACGAAGACGAACAAGAAGCTCAATTATCTTTGTATTTTTCAAAAAATGGAATGCTTGAAGACGCATTTCAATATTAAATGCCTGTTTTAGTTACGTAACTTACAAGAGCATTGTAAACTTCTGGATGAATTTTTCCCTCGCGTACTTCACGGTAGAGTATTAACAGAGCTTCTACACGGCTAAGTTTTCGCCGGTAAACCCGTGTTTCTCTAAGTGCACTATATTTATCCGAAATAGAAATTATCTGAACTCCAATATCAGATGGGTAAATACTTTCTTCCAATTCAGGATATCCTGTATGTTTTAAGTTTTGATGATGATATTTAATAAGTTCCAGAGTTTCGGCAGAAATATTCTGTGTCTTAAGCAGTTCATACCCTAGAGTTGAATGGATATTCATTATTTCACGCTCTTTTACATTAAGCTTTGCAGGCTTATTCAGGATTTTAGAAGGTATTAAAACTTTTCCTAAATCGTGCAGCATTGAAGCTTCTTTTATCTTACTCTTATCAACTTCCATACGCATAGCTTCCGAAAGTGATGAATAAACACCCATTGCAACATTGCAGGTTTCATTCATATGACCGCCTGTCAACTCTTTAAGAGTTTTTGTATCAATAGACGGCTTTATTTTATATTTTTTCAAAAGCCCGCTGATTGAAGGATTAAGAGCAATCATATTCTTTACGACAGCTTTTTGCAAACGTTCGTCGTTTCCGTTTTTCAGAAACATTTTGCCGCCCTCGTCAGCATAGACAAAATAACTGTTGCGGTTAATCTGCACAGCACCTTTTAAGCTTACTCTCTTTGGTTTTTGGGGTCTTTTTAAAATCATTGTACTTATATTCTGGGTTAGCTTTTGTACAATAAGTTTACAATATACTAGAAAATTTTTCAAGTATTTCTACAAGTTTGACGCCCCCCTTTACCTTATTAGAAAAGACAGAAATAAAACACTGTTATATATTTGTTAAGATAATTACTTGTGGAGCTTGCTAAGAATAGCTGTCAACCTTGAGCTTTACTCAAGGTTGACAGTGTGCAGTCACTTCATAACATAATTACTTAGTCACTGTTCAACTTAGTTTATGCAGCCTGCGCGTAAAGCAGTTTGTCAAAGTGGTAAAGTACAAGCTGTACCAACTCTTGCATCAGGATTTTGTTCTTGTCGCCTTTTCGACTGTCTTTACCACCCCAGTCGAGCTTTGTATCATATACTCTGTCATTACCTCCATTATCAGTTCCGTAAGGACAGTCTGCTGTATTGTTTGCACAATTATTGAGAGCATTAACCTGTGCCTGTTTAAAGAGTTTTGCAATTACTGATTCATCAAGCTTAGGATATTTAGCCTTCAATTTGTCAAGTAAGCTACTCATTGTCTGTTGATAGAGCTTGTCAGATTGAGTATCTTGGATATGTACAGATCCATCCATATAGATATCGGCATCTGAATATGTTATTGCGGATGAGTTCTTGTAATTCTCAAGCCCGTCAGTCAAAGTCTTGTCAGTATAGTTTGTATGACTTGTGTAAACTTCTAACAACTCAGGATTATTGCTGATTTTACTGAGGATAGTTTGCAGATTTGAAACAACTTTGTTCATAAAAGCTTTTGTATCGTTACTCTGGGAAGAATTGAAAGAACTATAAGTTTCAATCCATGCAGCTTGCAATAGTCTTTCAAGTCCGTCTGAACCGCCAAGCGCCTCGACAAAGTCAGGATACCTTTCTGTCATATCAGTAACAATCTGGTCTTTCATATAATCGTAAACCTCTTTTGTAGAGCTTTCCTGAAAGATTATCTTGCCGTTAGAATCAAGCCCGAACTCAGTATGAATTTTTGAATAAATTTTTGACATCATATTGATTTCAGAACTCGTAATGTATGTTGATATTTTATTTTTTATCTCAGAAGCAGCGGTTTTGATTGTATTGCTTTCTTCATTACTCAAAGTTGGAACAGCCGGTTTTATGTTATCTGGGACCACCGAGTCTGTATCTTTTGCTCCGGCAGGGTTTGCATACATCAACTTATCAAAGTTATAGAGTACAAGCTGTACCAACTCTTGCATCAGGATTTTGTTCTTGTCGCCTTTTCGACTGTCTTTACCGCCCCAGTCTAGTTTTGCATCATATACTCTGTCATTGCCTCCATTATCAGTTCCGTAAGGACAGTCTGCTGTGTTATTTACGCAGTTCCGGAGTGCGTTTAACTGTGCCTGCTGGAACAGCTTTTCAATATCAGCTTCGCTCAAATCAGGGTACTTAGCTTTTAATCTTTCTAACAAATCTGTCATTGTTTGCTGATATAATTTGTCAGAAGCGTTGTCATCTATATGAACGCTACCGTCAGTGAATACCGCTCCATTTGAGTATGTTATTGCAGAACTTCTGGAATAATTTGACAGTCCTGTTGTGAGGGTTTTATCAGCATAGTTTGCTTTTCCTGTGTAGACTTCTAATAAATCTTGATTATTGCTGATTTTGCTAAGGATAGTTTTCAGATTAGCAACAACTTTATTAACAAAAGCTTTTGTGTCGTTGCTCTGGGAAGAATTGAATGAACTGTAAGTTTCAATCCATGCTGCCTGTAAAATTCTTTCAAGTCCTTCGGCTCCACCTAGTGCTGCGACTTCCTCAGGGTATTGTTCTGTCATGTCTGTAACAATCTGATCTTTGAGGTAATCGTAAACTTCCTGGGTTGAAGATTCCTGGAAGATTATCTTGCCATTAGAATCAAGCCCGAATTCAGTATGAATTTTTGAGTAAATTTTTGCATACATGTTGATTTCAGAGCCTGTAATGTATGTAGAAATCTTGTTCTGAATTGTTGATGCAGCATCTGAAACCGTGGTTAATTTTGTTTCCGACTCTGACTCCGGAGTAGCTTGCGTAGGAGTGTCCTCCTCTCCATTAACTCCGTCCATACTTGCTGGGCCATCTGTATTATTAGTTTCTAGGTCTGGCTCAGGATCTGGTTGATTAACATCAGGCACTTCATTATTGCTCTTTAAATTTCCAATAAATTCAAATTCAACCCCATCATATTCTCCGCTAATAGTAGTTTTTCCAGTACTTGCGTCTGTTACAATTTTTATTGATGAGATTATTCCATTAGCTTTCAATTCTTTTAATTTGTCTAGTAGTGCATTAAATCCATCTTCTAATAGTACATTTAACAAATCTTCAAAGCTAAATGTTGAATTGCTCTGCTGACTACTTTCGGTGGTTCGGGAAGTCTGAGATGAATTGTCTGTCGCAATTCTTGGTTGAAATACTTCTAATGATGTCGCCTTCATTTTTACTCCTTATTTTGACTGCTGTAATTAAATGTCATTATCTTATTCTTTTGCTGTACAATAACGTTTAATGATGTTTTGTTGGACTTTGTAGTAATGCTTACGCCGTATGCTATAGGTAAAT
>UNSK01000037.1 GCA_900552525.1 Candidatus Gastranaerophilales bacterium
TGAGAACACGAAAAAATCTTCCTGTGGATGAAAAAGCCTTTTTAAAAACATCAAAAGATAAAACCATAGAAGCTGGCAATATAAAAAAACAAGACGGTGCTACGCTTGACTTTAATAAAGCAAGAGAAGCAATTAAAAAGGAATCAGAGTCAAAGTCTTAATTCATTGAGTTTTTGATAAATAGCCGAGATTAGGACGAAAATTATATCGTCATCAAAACTCGGAAATTCAAGATTGAACCCAAGATTATAAAGTTTTTCATCAGAAAGCATGACTCTTGATGTTATATATCCTATAAAATTTGGGTTTTCTTGGACAAACATACATTCAAGTTTGTCATTATAAGTTTTTGTATCTAGTCCTTGAGGCGAAAAAGTTATAAGATTTTTGCCGTCAAAAAAGGAATATAGCAAAAATTCTTCACCTTTTATGTATCTTTCCAAAAATATTGACTTAGCTATTTCTGGAGAATAATCATAAATATCCTGTCTTATTTTTATAACTTCTTCCAAAGAATTTGCAAATCTCAATACTCCATCTGCTCGAACCACTATGGGAAATTCCTCGGGATAGCTGAGTACATCAGGTGTATCAATCCCGTATTTTGCAGTCATCTTGCGTGCAAAATCACTTGATAAGATAAGCTGTGTCCAGAATGAATTAAGTGCAATACAGTTTACAAAACTTTTCCTCAAGACATCTGCAATCCCTTGCAAAATCATTTTTTCATCTTCGACTATAACAATGTCAATTTTTAAAGATTTGCATTTTTGAGCCAGTTCTTTAAAAGTATTAAATCTGATGTCAACAGCACCTGAAGCCTCAAAGTTCGTAAATAATTTATTAAGATATTTTGATTTAAGTACAGCTTTGAGTGCTTTTGAACTCTCATCAGCAATAATTAATACGTTTAATGACTGCATCCCCTGCACCCTCCGCAATTTGAAATATTTCTGAGGTCAAAAGCTTCATTTTTTAGTAATTTTTCTATTACTATAGGATAAATAACTTGCTCAAGATAACAGAGCTGCTTTTCTATATCTTCAAAGTGAGCATCATTAGGAATAAAAAGCGGATACTGCGCAATAATTCTTTCCGGTTTTGTAAAATAAACCGTTATTCCTGTAACCTTAACTCCGGCCAGAAAAGCATCCTTTACAGGTTCATCACTATTGAAAGAAGGAAGTAAAGAATGATGGCACTTAAGCAGCTTAATATTTTCTTCACCTCTATAATTAACAGAAACAACAAGATCATAAATTTGATAGTTTTCCGGCAGATTTGTGAAGCAATCAACTTCAACAATATCTTCCAGCTGACAAATAATTGCATCAATAACAGGCGAATATTCGGAATATAAAATTGCAAGCTTTTTCATAGCAATATTTTAGCATGTTTAATTATTTTGAACATACTGAAAAATTTTACTGGTGTAATCTTTAAGCAAAATATTATGAGTTACTTAGTAACTTCTGTAAAAACAAACCCTGAGTTTTTATCATAAGAGATTGTATATCTTTTATTAGGTTCGACATTTACTTCGATTTTTTGCGGATCATATGTTGTTCTTACGGATTTATATATAATACCCGGCCTTACTTTCTCATATTGTAATTCCAAAATTGTTGTACCCGGTAATAAATTGTATGCTCTTTCTCCCCAACCTTCAACAGTTTGAACAGGAGCTTCTCCATTTATTGTAAGAACTGATACAGTATGGTTAAATCCTAACGGATTCCATTGACAGTCCTTGATAATCATAACTGATGCATCAGGATGTTCTTCCAAATATTTCTTTTTATGTCCATTGTGGATTTGCATTGCAAATGCCGAATACAAAAAGCCTGCTAAACAAATACCGCCTACTAATAAAATATACTGCAACATAATCTTATTCTCCTTTCCTGCTATTTCTTAATCGTTTCAACCTTTATTACCTGTTTATTTTCATTTTTTGCCCCCAAATCTTCTAATAATTGTTCGTAATCTTCGCCTTTCAGATTTGACGCATCAATATAATTTTCTTTTCCTGTTTCTTTACATACGTAATAAATATCCTGATCGTCTTCATTTTTTGTTTTGCAGTCTTTTGGATATTCAGACCAGTAATATTGTTCAATATCAAAAATATTAATTACTTTATTGCATCTTTTAACAACCATTTTTTTATCCTCAGTCAGTATTATTGATATAAAATCTGTGTAAAAGACTTTTATCAAGAAAAACGCCAGAACTGCTGCAGCACCAATGACTGCAAACAAAAAACTATGAGTTAGCTTACATGCAAGATTATAAACAAACCAAGACGCACACAGCCCCAACAGTGTTTCAAACATCATCTTTGTGAATTTTGATTTATACTCTTTCATTTTTTCCTCCATAGAATACTAAATTAACACTAAAAAAACAATTTATTTTATTGATTAAGCATACAATAAAATTTCTTTATGTAAATACTGTTTATAAAAATTTATCAAATAAAAAAGAGATAGATTTTCATCTATCTCCTTTTTATTAGCAAGGGAGAGATTCGAACTCTCGACCTCACGGGTATGAGCCGTGCGCTCTCACCAACTGAGCTACCTTGCCATAAATGACAAGATTTATTCTCGCATAAACATTTTTAAATATCAAGCCTAAACACAAATAATAGCAAAAATTATATTTACAGAATTTATATCAATATGAGAATACAAAATCCGACGATTTATAAACAAGCCCATCTAATGCCACAATTCAAGAGCAGCCGAATTTTAACACCCCAATATGATGAATTTATCAGCAGCTATATAAGCAAAGTCATAACAAATGAAAAGGGGAAACTAAAGGCTGTTATATACAAAACTCCGCTGCCTGTTCTTAAAATTTTTAAAAACATGGAAAATCCGAAAGATGTATTTGCAAAAGAACGGTTCTACACTCACTTACATTCAGAGGAAGAAATAAGACGTATAAGCGAAGCTCTTAAATATAATAAAGAAATTGGCAGTACTGCAGTAAAGGCTTTAATTGGCTTCGGAGCCTTTGCATTTGCCTTTGAAACGGAGGATGGACTCGTGCTAAAAATCACAGAAGGAGAACACTTTCCCTATGGACGGAAACCGGCAGATTTTGACCTGCCTGTAATAAAAAGCGGAAAAATAAGCCCGAATGACCGCCTCTATTATTACCTTGAAGAAAAAGTCAGACAGGATAATTTGGAAGATGCTGAAATCGTCAAACTAATTCAGTATATTCAGTCAAAAGGCTACTCAATGAGAGATTATCTAAAAGATTTCGCAGAGCCTGATGCCCCGCACGCAGAAATAAAGCAAAAACAATTCGGCAGGGCGTCAGACGGTAAAATATACCTTATAGACCCCGGATGTGCATATCTGCAAACAGAAGAAAAGACAGGATTTTTCAAAAGGGTACTGGAAAAAATAAGGAACCGTTAAAAGGTTCCTTATTTTGAAATTAATCATCTACTTCTTGAACAGGTCTAGGAGCATTGTTTTCCATTCTATGTTTCATCATTTTCTTATGGAAATCACCTCTGTGCCCCCTATAGAAGTGCTGAGGTCCAAAATCCGGCCTAAACATCATCTGCTGACAAGGACAAGGTGCTGGCATAGGCATAGGTACAGGCATTGGAGGTTTATGTATTGCTGCAAATAAGCTTAAAGCTAAATACACACCTACAAAAGTTCCCGCTGCTACAACTAAAAATTTTCTAAATCCTTTGCTATGGCAAAAACAATTACATTTTTTTCTTCTTCAATTTTAATTTCATCTGACATAATTTACTCTCCTTTTTTATACAATTCTGGCGGGCTTCATCCCGTCGTTATACTAATCTATATTTATAAACGATTGTAACATTTAAAATGTTCATTTATGCTAAAATATTGTTATGGGAATTTATTCTAAGAAAGCTTGTGAATATTTTAAAGATGGTTACAATTGTGCACAGTCAGTTCTTCTGGCTTTTTCAGATATTATAGGTTTTGACAAAGAAACCTCGCTAAAGCTCTCCTCCTCTTTTGGCGGCGGCATGGGGCGTCTGAGAGAAGTTTGCGGAGCAGTGAGTTCTATGTTTATGGTTGCAGGCCTCTTGAAAGGATATACTACACCTAATAATGACGATATTAAAGGAAATCACTATTCACTTGTTCAAGATTTAGGAAACGAATTTAAATCCGAATGCGGATCTATTATATGCCGTGACCTTCTAGGACTTCCGGAAGGAGCAGATACACCGGCTCCTTCTAAACGAACTGAACAGTATTATAATGAACGCCCTTGCGAAAACTGTATTAAAACAGCGGCTGAAATTATAGAACGCAGACTCTTAAATTAGAGGTGCAAATGTTTTATAATACAGGTACAACGCAACCAGTATAAGCAAAACACCGCTTACTTTCAGTAATACGGCAGACATGCCGGCAAAATTCTTGAGATTTTTTACACCGGAAGTAAACAGCCCTGCAATAATCAATATTAACCCCTGACCAACAGCAAATAAAAACAGCATCAAAACCGCTGCTGCCAGATTTTTTCCCATAGCTGCAAAAGCCATTATACCCGCTAGAATAGGCGTTGAGCAGGGAGTTCCGGCAAGTGCAAAAGCAATCCCCAGAAGCACAGGGTAAAGGAATAACGAGTTAGTGTTATTTACAGGCATAGCTTTAATTATAACCGGCATATCAAACTCTAAAACATCCGTAAGCTTAAGTCCCATTACAAGAAGCAAAGACGCCATAATCAAGGTAAAATATCCGCCTAGCGTAGATGCAAAAACACTTCCTGTAACTGCACATATAATACCGATAATAGAAAATACTATTGCCGTACCAAAAATAAAACAGCATAGCTGTATAAATGTTCTAAGCGGAGTTTCTTTCGAGTACCCGCCGACATAACCAATTATAAGCGGCAGCATCGCAAGCGAACACGGCGAAATTGACGCAAGCACCCCTCCGGCAAAGGATGCTGCAAACATCAGCATCCAAACCCCGATTCCTGTTGAACCGGACGAAAATATCTGTACTAAATTATCCATTTATTAACTCTTTCAAATAATTTTCTAATACCTGCGGCTGCATTGTTCCTTCAATGCGTCTTAAAGTTTTACCATTTGCATCCTTAAACACTGTTGTAGGAACAAGCTTGACTTCATAAGTTTTAATCAGCGTCTTTGTTTCATTGTCCTTTTGAGTAACATTAATCTGCTTCAATGTAATGTCTTTATTGTATTTAGGAAAAACTTCTTCAAAAACCTTTTCCAATTCCTGACACTCGTAGCACATAGGTGAGGCGAATTTAATTACCTCAGGCCCTGATGAAGCAAACGAAGGCGGCGTTGTTAATTTGTCGCGTGAAAGCCCAAAGTAAGCTACGAGCGGTACAAGAAAAATAAGTAGAATAATGATAATATTTCTGTTCATAGACTCTCTCCTTTTATGTATTGGACAGAAGGCTGGATTACAGCTCTACCCTTAGTCTACCATATAATAAATCTTGCACAAAAAAAATATAATCCCTTGTCAGGCAATATTACAAAATCAGTTATTCACTAACGTGCTCCAGCGCCATTTCTAAAACAGTTCTTACATGCTCATCACTTAGTGCATAAAAAACATTTTTACCGCGTTTTTCAGTCCTAACCAGTTTTGCACTTCTGAGAGCCTTAAGTTGATGTGATACAGCAGATTTGGTCATATTTAGCGCAGCTGCAAGTTCTCCCACACACATTTCTTTTGCTTCAAGCGCAATAAGCAGCTTTATTCTGGTCACATCTCCAATTATCTTAAAAAAATCTGAAAGCTCGTATATTGTATCATTATCAACATTTTGCATAATCATATAATAGTTGAATATTTGCTCACATGTCAAACTATTGTAAAGAATTGTTTACCTGACGCTTGACAGTTGAATAGTTGCTCAACTATAATATAGATATAAAAAGAGGTAATTATATGTGCGAACACGAACATCACCATGAAAACAGCTATGTTATCCCGAGAATTGCGGCAGCACTTATTTTATTTGCTTGCGGCTTCTGGTTTAAACCATTATTTCTTGTTTCTTATCTGCTTGCAGGCGGGGATGTTCTTTTTAAGGCACTTAGAAATATTATTAAGGGACAAATTTTTGATGAAAACTTCTTAATGGGGCTTGCTACAATTGGGGCTATTTGTATAAAGGAATATCCGGAAGCTGTTATGGTAATGATTTTATACCAGATAGGAGAATATTTTCAGCACAGAGCAGTTGAAAAATCGCGGCATTCAATTACAAAGCTTATGGATATCAGACCTGATTATGCAAATCTTAACGGAGAAAAAGTTTCTCCAAAGAGCGTTAAAATCGGGGATATTATTGCAGTTAAAACTGGAGAAAAAATTCCGCTTGACGGTGTTGTAATAGAAGGAGAAGCCTCTGTTGACTGTTCTGCATTAACGGGTGAATCTGTTCCGGTAAGAGTTAAATCAGGAGATAATGTAATAAGCGGATGTATTAATCTTGACGGAGTATTACAAATCAAGGTTACAAAAGAATTTGGAGAATCGACCGTTTCCAGAATACTGGAACTTGTTGAGCATGCATCATCGAAAAAAGCAAAGGCGGAAAACTTTATTACAAAGTTTGCAAAATACTATACTCCTGCTGTTGTTGTTATGGCTGTTATAATTGCCTTTGTGCCTCCTCTTATAATGCATACAGGGTTTACCGCATGGTTTCAGAGAGCGTTAACATTTCTTGTAATTTCATGCCCGTGTGCACTTGTAATTTCAGTTCCTCTAAGCTTTTTTGCAGGTATCGGAGGAGCTTCAAAAGAAGGAATACTTATCAAAGGAAGCAGCTATATAGAAACTCTTTCAAAGCCATCTGTTGTTGTTTTTGACAAGACAGGAACTCTTACAAAAGGAGTTTTCAAAGTCACCGAAATAGTTTCTGAAAATCCGAATTTATTAAAATTTGCCGCATTTGCAGAAAGTGCGTCTTCACATCCTATTGCAGCTGCAATAAAAAAAGAATACGAAAAAGAAATTCCTCCGCAAAGCAACATAAGAGAGATTGCAGGCTGCGGCGTTGAAGCTGTGATTGACGGTAAAAAGATTCTTGCCGGTAATGCAAGATTTGCCGGCACAAAACCGGTTAACAAAGACGGTACTGTTGTTTACGTATCTATTGACGGAGAATTTGCTGGTTATATTGTAATTTCTGATGAAATTAAAGAAGATGCTCCTTTTGCAGTTTCAGCCCTTAAGAAAATGGGCATTACTACAGAGATGTTAAGCGGCGACACGTACAAAACGGCTGTTTCTGTACAGCAGACACTGAGTCTTGACAAAGTTTATGCAGAACTTTTACCGGAAGATAAGGTAAATAAGTTAGAAGAGCTAATTACAAATTCAAGCGGAAGTGTTATATTTGCAGGTGACGGCATTAATGATGCGCCGGTTTTGACCAGAGCCGATATAGGAATTGCAATGGGCGGCCTCGGTTCTGACGCGGCTATTGAAGCAGCAGATGTTGTAATAATGGATGATAAACCGTTCAAAGTTGTAACTGCAATAAAAATTTCTAAAAGAACAATGAATATTGTTAAAGAAAACATTGCTTTTGCATTAGGCGTGAAAGTACTATTCTTAATCCTCGGCGGATTTGGATTTATCACAATGTGGGGAGCAGTATTTGCAGATGTAGGAGTAGCGCTTATTGCAATATTGAATGCACTTAGAGCAATTAAGAGGATAAAATGATCGAAACCAGAACCAATCTTGACAGTTTAGAAGCAGGCAAAGAAGGATACATAGTTTCAATTGAATGTGAAGATAAAGCATTAAGAAGTCATATTCTGAATATGGGACTTACCCCAGGAGTAGAAGTTAAACTCATCAAGACTGCCCCTATGGGCGATCCGCTTGAAATAAGAGTTAGAGGTTATGAACTTACAATCCGAAAATCCGAGGCTTCAAAAATTGTTATAGAAGACATTCACGAAGCTCATAACTGTCCGCGCAGAAACAAAGAGTTCAAAAAAATTGACCATTCAAGAAAGGGTGAACAAACAATACGTAAGAAAAATACACCCCCTAAAACAAAACTCCTCTTTGCACTTGCAGGCAATCAGAATTCAGGCAAAACAACTCTTTTCAACAAGCTTACCGGTTCTAACCAGCATGTAGGAAATTTTCCGGGAGTAACAGTAGACAAAAAAGATGGAATTTTAAAAGGAAATCAAAATGTAACAATAACAGATCTTCCCGGGATTTATTCACTCTCTCCATACAGTAGTGAAGAAATTGTAACAAGAGATTTTATACTTCGCGAAAAACCGGATGGAATAATAAATATTGTTGATGCAGCAAATATTGAAAGAAACTTATTTTTGACAATGCAGCTTCTTGAACTGAATATACCTATGGTAATTGCTTTAAACATGATGGATGAAGTTGCAGAAAGCGGAGGAAGCATAGATATAAACGGTTTGGAAGCAGAGCTTGGAGTACCTGTAATCCCGATTTCTGCCGCAAAAAATCAGGGTATTGAAGAACTTATTGAACATGCTCTTAATGTTGCAAAATTCTGCGAATTACCTGAAAGAGTGGATTTTTGTGAAGAAGCAGTTCACAGATGTATTCACTCAATTATTCACTTAATAGAAGACCACGCAAATTCTGCAAGAATTCCTGTACGTTTTGCAGCAACAAAACTTGCAGAAAAAGATGCAATAATTGTACAATCACTCGGACTTGACGAAAATGAAATAAAAACCTGTAATCATATCATTAAAGAATTAGAAGAAGAAACTGGTATGGACAGTGAAGAAGCACTTGCGGATATGCGTTTCAGTTTTATTGAAAAACTCTGCTCAGAATTTGTGTCTAAACCGGAAGAATCAATCGGTCATAAGCTTTCTGTCAATGCAGACAAAATCTTAACAGGGAAATATACTGCAATTCCTGCATTTCTATTTATTCTAGGTATAATATTTTACCTGACTTTCGGCCCTATCGGGAGTACACTTTCCAATATTATGAATGCCGGTATTGATAAGCTCACAAGTTTTACGGATTCTGCACTTACAGCTTACGGACTAAACCCTGTTGTACACTCGCTGATAATTGATGGTATCTTTGCCGGAGTTGGAAGTGTTATGAGCTTTCTGCCTGTAATTGTTGTATTATTCTTTTTCCTGTCTATTCTGGAAGACAGCGGTTACATGGCAAGAGTCGCTTTTGTTATGGATAAAATCTTAAGAAAAGCAGGTTTATCCGGAAGAAGCTTTGTACCTATGATAATAGGTTTTGGATGTTCTGTACCTGCAATTATGGCCTCCAGAACTCTGCCGTCTGAACGCGATAGAAAAATGACAATCCTTCTTACCCCGTTTATGAGCTGTTCAGCAAAATTACCTATTTACGCCCTTTTTACAGCAGCATTTTTTAAAGAAAATCAGGTTATTGTAATCCTATGTATGTATTTAATCGGGATGTTTATTGGTGTTATTATGGCATTTATTCTAAAATATTTTGTGTTTAAGGGAGAGGCAGTACCTTTTGTAATGGAACTTCCTAACTATAGAATGCCTGATGCAGGCAATGTATACAGACTTATTTACACAAAAGCAAAAGATTTTATAACACGCGCATTTACTATAATTTTCTGGGCAACAATTGTTATCTGGTTTTTGCAAACATTTGATATGCGGCTAAATCTTGTAACAAATTCTGCAGATAACCTGCTTGCAATGCTAGGAAGTTTATTAACACCTATATTCCAGCCGCTTGGACTTAATGATTGGAGAATTTCAACCGCATTTATCACAGGATTTATGGCCAAAGAAAGCGTTGTAAGCACACTTAGCGTGCTTGCGGGTAATATTTCAGAAATGTTCACACCGATTACAGCATTTGTATTTATGGTTTTCTGCCTACTATATACACCGTGTGTTGCAGCGATTGCAACAGTTCGGCGTGAACTCGGGAGAAAATATGCTGTAATGGTTGTCCTTATGCAGTGTTCAATAGCCTGGCTAGCCGCATTTGCAATATATAGACTTGTAAACATTGTGTTTTAATAGTACGCTTGTAAGAACTAAGGAGGAAAAATGAAAGTTAATAAAATTATAAGTACAGGCATTGGAGAAATAACTAACCCATCCCCGAATGAATTAAGATATATATTGAATAACCATGTTTTAAGCAGCAGCAATAAGCTGGAAAGGTCTATCCTTGCGGATTCGATGGAACTAATGGAAAATGGAAACGGCAGACAAAGAAGTTATTCAATCCTGAAGACTGCTCAAGATATGTATAATTCTGTTATGAATCTTTTGTAACATATTATTCTCAGACTTCTTAACTATTTGCGCCTGGAGGGAGTGTCTTGCTCGTTCGCGCCTAACGGGTCTACGTCTGCCGCCAATAATATCACAGACATTTTGCCGGCAGAACTTCGCCCTCAGCTCACTCGCGCCGAACCCACTGACAAAGCTCTGCTTTGTATGGGTTCACCAATCTTCCATCACAAAATATTAAAAACAAGGAGGGGCAAATGCCCTCCTTGTTTTTAATGCGCCTGGAGGGAGTCGAACCCACGGCAGACAAGGTTTAGGAAACCTCCGCTCTATCCTACTGAGCTACAGACGCTTACTTTTCACCCCTCTAGTATACATAAAGCATTTCACCTTGTAAAGCTTACTCAAAAATGTTAAAATAATACTAAGATGAGAAAGAGAAAGATTTTAGCAATTCTTCCCGAAAGCATCGGGGGCAGGCTTACAATGAGCAGTATCATTGACGGCTTCAGGCAAAATGACTGCAATGTAATTGTCTATGATGAACTCTTTGATAAAAATCTTAAACAGACTCTTCGTCGAAAATTTGAATACATAGCAGGCTATGATTACTCCGGTTTAAAGATTAAAGTCGATAATAACCTTGATGTGCCTTCTATAAACTATTTTTCTGATGATTTAAGAAGCAAAACATCCGGTCCTGAATGGGAAAAATATCTGCCTTTTCTTGAAGCAGATGACAACTACACTTTTTACTGGGATAAAATACTTACCGGATACGAAAACTTCAAAAACATAAACTATCTTCCTCATTTTGTTAATTTCGATGTCTATCAGGATTTTGGCATTGAACCGGAATTTGATATTATGTTTGCGGGCAGACTTGATACTGATTACAGACTCAGTTTTTTTGAAGAATTAATTACCAAGCTCCCGCACCTTAATATTGCGTGGTACGCAATCGACAGACATTACCGTGACGCAAGGGAAAGAGCTCAATATCCGGAGCTTATAGACCTTTGCTACAGAGGATTTATTGATAATGAACAGGATATGGCAAAAGCTATAAACAATTCTAAAATATTGTTTAACATAAACGCGCAGGGGATTTCTTCTCTCAACTACCGTACATTTCAGGCAGCAGCCTGCAAACGCTTAATGATTAGCGACTACAGAGAAGAACTTGCTTTATTTGAAGGTCACATGCCGTTCTACGAAGATTTTTCAGACTTAATTTTTAAGATTGAAAGCTATCTTGAGGATAAACAAGCTTACCAAAGAGTTACAGAAGAGTGCTGGCAGATTGCACATCAATCACACGATTCAAAAAAATGCACCAGATATATGCTTAAAACTGTTCGGGGATAAATTATTATTTGCTCAGCGATTTAGACACAATAATATACAAGTTTACCAGCATAAATCCTAGAAACATTCCTGCAATTACATCCACAGGGAAATGAACGCCTAACCAGAGTCTTGAAATTCCAACCATAAAAATCCATACCCCGAAAAGTGCTGTCAAAAAATATCTCCAAAAATCTGATTTTGCATAATGCAGAACCAGATATATTAGTATTCCATAAAAACACATTGTAGTAGAAGAATGGCCGGAAGGAAAACTAAAACCGGGATATACGCACGGTCTTTCTCTGCATACAAAATTTTTAATAAAATCAGTTATTACAAAACTTGCTTGAGTAAAAAATATCAGCAAAAAAGCTTTCATATATCTTTTTTCAGATACAAGAACGCTTCCGGCAGCGATTTGAGGCCAGAGCATATGATAATCTCTCCCGAAACTTGAAATAAATTGCGGAATATAAGCAGGATAAGGCGATAGCGCAAGCCGGATTGAATGAAGAACATTTGCATCAAACTCACGCAAATTCGGCATATATAATACCAGAACAGTAAGAACTACGAAAACTACTACTGAAATTATTACATAATTCCAGTTCAAAGCCATTCCATATTCCTGTTTACGGGCCATTTAAATACCACCCTTCAATCTTGATACAATGACCAGAACTTTATTAAACAAATTCATCACCAGCGGAGTTATTTCACTAACACAAACCGCAAAAAAGAACAAAGCTGTTACAACAGCAATAAGTTTCTGGATATCAGAGAACATAAAAATCTTATTACTGCGGAAATCATCAATTCCCTTATATTCATCAGTGAATGGTTTTACAGGAAGCTTCTCTTCTATTTTCTCCAGTACATTTGCATATTTGACCTTGATAAGCATATTGTAAGAATCAACATTCATCCACCAGAGTGCGCTCACTGAAACTCCCAGAAGCGCAAATACAAGTGTTGCGGAGATTTTGTTTAAGAAAATTACATTACCTGTGTAAATTAAAGCGACAATAAGCACAAATACAGAGGCCATGTAAAAACGGTTAGTCTTGAAATTTCTCTCAATAAAGTTTTCTTTCTGCTCTGAATACAATCTGTATTCGCTGAAAATAAGTTCATCTCTATCCATTAAACTCTCCCTCACGCTTATTCTTTACTTCATTCATTAAATCTTCAAACTCCTTCTCATCCAGAGTTTCTTTCTCCAGAAGATTTTTAGCAATATGCTCAAGCATATCTCTATTTTCGCTCAGCAGCTGCATTGCATAATCATACTGTTTATCAACAATCTTCTTAACCTCTTTATCAATATCAGCAGCAATTTCCTCAGAGAAATCTCTTGTATTACCGAAATTTCTACCCATAAATACATGTTCCTGATCTTTGCCGTAAGCAAGATTACCCATTTTTTCACTCATACCGTAAGTTGTAACCATACTTCTTGCAAGATTGGAAACTTTTTCCAAATCATTTGAAGCTCCTGTTGTCACATTGTCCTTACCGTAAATAAGCTCCTCTGCAACCCTTCCGCCTAAAATCATTGCGATTCTGTCAAGAAGCTGATTTTTTCGCATAGTCAAATGGTCTTTTTCAGGAAGAGTAAGTGTAATTCCCAGTGCCATACCTCTCGGGATTATTGAAACTTTATGAAGCGGGTCGCAGTTTTTAAGAAGTTTCGCAAGAAGAGCATGACCGACTTCATGATATGCAGTATTTTCTTTTTCTTCATCTGATATAATTCTGCTTTTCTTCTCAGGCCCGGCCATAACCTTATCAATTGCTTCTTCTAAATCAGGCATTTCAATTTCTGATTTATCATGTCTTGCAGCAAGAAGCGCAGCTTCATTCAGCAGGTTTTGCAAATCAGCGCCGGTAAAGCCCGGAGTACGCTTTGCAAGTGTTTTCAAATCAACTTCTTTAGAAAGCGGTTTATTCTTGGCATGAACATTCAAAATCTGTTCTCTTCCAAGTACATCCGGTTTATTAATAACAATCTGTCTGTCAAATCTGCCCGGGCGTAATAACGCGTTATCAAGGATATCAGGCCTGTTTGTCGCAGCAAGGATTATTATATTAGTATTTTCATCAAATCCATCCATTTCAACAAGTAACTGGTTAAGTGTCTGCTCTCTTTCGTCATGACCGCCGCCTAAACCGGCTCCTCTCTGACGCCCTACAGCATCAATCTCATCAATAAATACAATACAAGGCTGGTGTTTTTTAGCCTGTTCAAACAAATCTCTTACACGCGAAGCACCAACACCGACAAACATTTCTACGAAGTCAGAACCGCTTATTGAGAAGAACGGAACCCCTGCTTCACCTGCAACAGCTTTTGCCATCAAGGTTTTACCTGTACCGGGAGAACCTACTAAAAGTACACCTTTAGGTATTTTTGCACCTAGTTTAACATATTTATCTGAATGCTTAAGAAAATCTACAATTTCCTCAAGTTCTTTTCTTTCTTCATCGATACCCGCAACATCAGCAAATGTTGTCTTAACTTTGCTGTCCATAAGCATCTTGGCACGGCTTTTACCAAAAGACATTGCCTGAGCACCACCTGCCTGAATCGATTTTATAATAAGCATTATGAAACCTAAAACCAGCAGAATTGTTATTAAAGATGAACCCATGCCAAATGCGGAGTTCGATTCATTAGCTCTTTTGGCGCTGATTTCAACATCATTCTGCTCAAGTTTTGAAAGAACATCAGAATTTTCAGGGAGTACAACTTTGTACTGCAGTTTTGGCGGCCTTACTTCTCCGTATAAAGGATTAGAATTTGTTTTCTTAGCTTCAGGCTGTTTCACAGGCAGTGCAATAAGAGCATCTTTACCCATATCTACGCTTTTAATTTCTTTATTTTCAACTTTTTGCAGAAAAGCAGTATATGACAGCTCTTCTGTGCTGGAAGTAGGTCCGGAAAACAGCATTGAAATAAATGCCAGAACCATAATTCCTAAAATTACGTACATCCCGATTGATTGATTTTTATTCATAGTTCTCCCTCTTAAGTTGCTATTTCATTATAACATAAATGTAACATTTTCTTACAATTTTACGCAATTTTTACAAGTTTGAAGACTTTATATAATTAAGGATATTTTTATGAGCGCACATAATTTCTGGAACAATTTCACACATGGCTTTATGCACGGAATGTTTAGCAACAATCCGTTTTTTGGCGGTTGTATGGGCGGCTGGGGCGGCTTTTTCCAGTTTAATTCCTGTTTTAATCCTTTCTTCATGCCTTATACAAGCTGTATATCTCCTTTCCCGAACAATACAAGTTTATTTTTGGTTCCAAATGTAATGTCCGGTATTGGCTTCAGCCCTTTAATGCCTGATTTTGCAATGCCGGCGCCGAGTTTCAATATAGATATGAACAAACTCTTTCCTACAGATAAGTGACAGACTCCTGCCTATTCCAGTCCGCCAGCATTTGGTGATGTTTTTGTAAAGAGTTCAAATAATTCAGTAACAGTACCATCAATTGAAACTTCTGATTATAATTTCACATTCTCCAGTACAAAAACAAAAACTTCGAAAGCAGCAAAAACAAAAACAACACCTGCAACTTATCAGCCTTCAAGCTTATCAAGCACAAGAACTACTTCGCTTGCATCGCTGAAAGCTAAGCATTGGACAGAAATGACAGACTCAGAAATGCGTCAGGTTTATGGTGATTACACAAGAGATATCACTACACCTTATAAAGGCACAGCAGCCGATTTAAATAAATATCTTGAAGGAAAAGGCGTTTTAAGCGGTCAAGGGCAGGCATTTATTGATGCTCAGAATAAGTACGGCATTAGCGCATCTGCGCTAATTGGAATTGCAATGAACGAATCAGCACAAGGGACAAGCCCTAATGCAAAAAACAAGAAGAATGTCGGCGGAGTTAGAATACCCGGCTCCACAACATTTAAGACATATAGCAGCGTGGCAGAGTGTATTGACGACATGGCTCGTTTCTTAAAAAACGGCTATGTTAATAACAAAGGGCGCTCTCTGACTAAGTTATATCAGATTAATGCGAAATACTGCCCGAGCTCAGATCCGACAGATAAGAAGGATTTAAACTCTCTTTGGGCACGAAACGTTAACAAATATGCAAGAGAAGTAGAATCAGCTCTGGTGTAGGTTTTTGTTTCCCGACAATTGGTCTACGTGCGTAGCACTGTCTTGCTCACCGCAAGCCGACGCCAGCCTGCGCCCTCCGCTCACTCGCGCAAAAAAAAGCCGTTTCATTTGAGAACGGCTACCAGACTTGGGGAGGAGGTATGAAAAACCACTGAGGTTTTCCATATTATTTTTATCGGCATATTTTTTATTTTCTTTAGACTAAGTTAACAAATCTCATCTATACGATGTAGGATTTCTTTTTTGTAAATTTTCATTACAAAATCATATATATCTCTAAAGTTTGAAAAAAATATGCCGTTATATCAAACAGAAAGAGATTTTATTATTAACGAAAGGATACTGAACGATGTCTGGACTTAATGTCAAATTACAAAATGGTGGAACAGTTAATATCAATACCGGTGAACATATTGATAATATCAAGAAAAAACTTGGCGAGGATATTGGTAACTTCTTTGAAAGCATAGACAACGGCAATAAAATACTTGATGCAAACGAAATAGATAAATTAAAATCAAAACTTATAGAGAAGAATTATAAGGTTGAAGTTGCAGCTGATGGTAATACGCCAGCAAAAGCATATAACGCAGCAATTCAAAACATCCGAAGCAAGTATGATCCGGAAAAACTCAAAAAAGATTTTAAAACAGAAGAAGCTGATTTGCATGAAATAAAACGCGGAGATTCTTTATACGCAATCGCAAAAAATGCTTTGCGCAAAGAAGGCTTGCCGCATGATGCACGTTCGATAAATGAAAGAATCGGACAAATTGCCTGCCTTAACAATATTAACGACGTTAATAACGTAAAAGTTGGTACAAAATTAATAGTAAATCTTGCTGCACCGAAGGCTATACCACCCAAAGCAGTTGTCGCAGAAAATAAACCCGCACCAAAAATTTCTAAAGCGGAGCCTAAACAAAACCCTAAAATATCACACAGCAGTGCTAAAAATTTACACTGGACACAGATGAGTGATGAACAAATGAGAGAAATATACGGTAATTACTCAAGAGATATAACCACTCCATACAGCGGTAATGCAGAAGACTTAAACAGATATCTAAAAGGTAAAGGTGTTCTTTCAGGGCAGGGACAGGCATTTATTGATGCTCAGAATAAGTACGGCATTAGTGCAGCTGTTCTTGCAGGAATTGCAATTTCCGAATCAGGAGGAACATCCTCTCTTGCGAGAAAAAGATTTAATGTGACTTCTATCAGCAGTTCACGAGGCTGGAGAAGATTTAACAATGTATCTGAATGTATAGATTATACAGCTTCAATGCTGGCAAACCGATATGTTAAAAATTCCGGTTTATCGGGAGTTTCCCTGAAAACTCTCTACCAGATAAATGCAAAGTACTGTCCTGTAAGTGATACCCGTAATAACAGCAGTAATAACCGCTTTTGGGCGCAAAATGTCGAAAATAAAGTTAGGGAGATAGAGAAAGCATAAACAGCTATTTATTATCAAGATTTGTAAAAATATATTGAACATGCTCTTAGTTACTGCTACTCTTTTATTAAGGGGATGGATTTTTATGACAACATCATTTACTAATAAAAAGAAACAGCAGACAGACGATTTATCACAGCTTATGCCTCAAAACATTGACGCAGAGGAAGCAATTTTAGGCGCAATTCTTGTAAGCCCTTCCTGCATGAACAAAGTTGTTGAGCATCTAAGACCGGAGTCGTTTTACAAACCTGCACATAGATATGTTTATGAAGCCATGCTCCAGCTCTACAACGGAGAAGACAAAATTGATATCGTATCTGTTTCCGATGTCCTAAACATTAACCAGAAACTTGAACTCGTCGGCGGCAGAGCTTTTATTAACGATCTTAGCTACAAAACAATTACCACATCAAACGTCGAATATTATTCTAAAATCGTTCAGGAAAAAGCAATTAAGCGTTCACTCATTAATGCCGGTTCTGAAATCGTATCCTCCGGTTATGACCTTAACCCTATAGAAGAATCTCTTGAACTTGCAGAAAAATTAATCTTTGATATAGCATCTCAAAAAGCATCAAAGTCACTCGCTCCGATAAAAGATTTAGTATATGACACTTACGCAGAAATTGAAGAACGGTACAATAACAAAGGTAAGCTTACAGGTGTTCCGACTAGTTTTTATGACCTTGATACAATGATGAACGGATTGCAGCGTTCTGACTTGATTATTCTTGCGGCCCGTCCTGCAATGGGTAAAACAGCATTTGCATTGAACATTGCTCAAAATGTTGCACTTCGTGCAAATACTCCTGTCGCAATATTCTCCTTAGAAATGTCAAAGAAACAGCTTGTACAGCGTCTTTTGTGTTCAGAAGCAGAGGTTGATACACAAAGACTTAAGACAGGAAACATGCAGGCAAAAGACTGGGAAAAGCTTGCAGTTGCAATGAGCAGTTTCTCAGAAGCTCCTATTTATATTGATGACACCGCAGGATGTACAATCACAGATATCAGGGCAAAATGCCGCCGCCTTGCAATGGCAGAAAAAAATCTTGGTTTAATTGTAATTGACTACCTGCAATTAATTGAAGGTACCGGCAGAGAAGACCGTATGCAGCAGATTTCCAGCATATCAAGAGGTTTAAAAATCTTAGCAAAAGAACTTAATGTTCCAATTATTTCACTTTCTCAGTTATCACGTGCAGTAGAGAGCAGAACTGATAAACGTCCGATGCTTTCAGATTTGAGAGAATCAGGTTCCATTGAACAAGACGCAGACATTGTAATGTTTATTTACCGTGATGAGTACTACAAAAACGCAAACGATGAAGAAGAGCAGGCTGAAAAAGCAGCAAATAAAGGTGAAGCGGAAATTATCATTGCAAAACACAGAAACGGGCCTGTCGGTACTGTTAAACTTCTGTTCCAGGGCAGTATTACTAAGTTTAAAAACCCTATCAAAACAGATGTGTTCTAGTGCTACGCTGCCGGATGGATTAAATAAATGTCTTATTTTTCAATAATTTTACTTGCTATAGCTTTATCAATTGATGCCTGTGTTGTATCTTTTTCATACGGTCTGGCTTTTACTGAAAATCGTTTTAAAAATGCAATACGGCTTGCAGCGTGTACCGGTTTGTTTCAGGGACTCATGCCGGTTATTGGTTATTATCTTACGGGATTCGTAAAATCTTTTATTGAACCATATGCCGGATTTATTGTTTTTGCAATATTTACATATCTTGGGGTTAAATTTATAAAAGAAGCTTTTGAAAAAGAGAAAGAAAAACAGCTTTGCATTGACCTCAAATGCCTTTTACTTGTCGGAATTGCAACCAGTATTGATGCTTTTTCAGCCGGAATTTCATTATCACTTTTCGGAAATAGAATACTTAAACCTGCCATTTTGATTGGAGTTGTAACATTTATAAATTCTCTTCTCGGCTTTGGTCTGGGCGGAAAACTCAAAAAATTTCCGACAAAATGGCTTGAGATTACCGCCGGCTGCCTGCTGATATTATTGGGGCTTAAGAGCTTATTTTAGAAAATATTTACAAACTCTGCTAATACTAATTTCAAATATAGGTTTAGCGTGTTTGACTTATAATAATGTTTATATTATTATTGTCGTGTTGACAGCTGAATATTTATACGCTCCAGTGGCGGAATCGGTAGACGCGTTGGACTTAAAATCCAATCGGGGTTCTCCCTCGGTGCCAGTTCAAGTCTGGCCTGGAGCAATTTTCTAAGAACCTGCCAAATTGGCAGGTTTTTTTATGCTCACAGACGCTCGAAAAATAAATTTTCTCGCTTGCCAGACAGCGCCTGTGCAATCTAAGATTGACTACGGCGCTGACGTTGAGTTGTCCTCAGTTCACCGGCTCTACGCCGCTGAATTCGGACATACTCCGAGCTGCCGTCTTCAAGTCTGGCCTGGAGCAATTTTAAAAGACCTGCAGAAATGCGGGTCTTTTTTATTTTATGATAAATTATAATTATGCGAGATATCTGGAACCCATGGCACGGCTGTAAAAGAATCAGTGAGGGATGTGAAAATTGTTATATGTATTATCTTGACTCACTAAGGGGAAAAGATGGTGCAGAAATTTACAAAGTCAAAAACAATTTTGATTACCCGCTTCATAAAGATAGAAACGGCAATTATAAAATTAAAAGCGGCGAATACATAAGAGTATGCATGACTTCCGACTTTTTCCTAAAAGAAGCTGACTGCTGGCGTGAAGAAGTCTGGAAAATAATAAAAAAACGTTCTGATGTTATATTTATTCTGGTAACAAAACGCGCGGACAGAATTGAAAAATGTCTTCCGTATGATTGGAACGGCGGATGGGAAAATGTTTGGCTTAATATTACCTGTGAAAATCAAAAACGTGCGAATGAGCGATTGCCTATTTTACTTGAACTTCCATTCAAACACAAAGGTATTATGGCTGAACCGTTAATAGGCAAACTTTCCATCATGAAATTTCTACAGAGCGGACAAATTGAAAATGTCTGGGCTGGTGGTGAAAACTACGGAAGCAAGAAACCGCTCTTCTTTGAATGGGTTAAATTACTGTCTGATGAGTGCAAAGCAACAGATACCACTTTCTCATTTTTTGAAACCGGAAATGTTTTCATAAAAGACGGCAAGAAAACAGTATTCACAAATAAAAAGGAACAGGCAAAAACAGCTTTCCTGCTGGATATAAATTATACCAGCAGCAGAGAACAGGTATTCAAACTGGATTTACCTGCGCAATATTCTCAAATAGGGCTATTTAATCAAACAGACGAAGAAAAATATTTCAAAAATGAATGTCAGTATTGTTTTATGAAAAGATACTGCGCCGGCTGTTCAAATTGCGGCAAATGTTAATAAAAAAGAGGAGAACCAACACAAGCTCTCCTCTTTTTAGTAAGATTTTTAATGGATTAACCTTCAAGACCTTCTTTTTGTTTGTTTAACATATCTTGAATTTTT